>JAAYIG010000123.1 GCA_012523595.1 Fibrobacter sp. | reverse complement strand
GGATTAACCTGACCCCAGAGCCCCCCGGTAGCCCTGGCCAGAACAGGAGTCCCGTTTAGAAAGGCCTCAGTTACAGAACCGAAGGGTTCATAAAAAGAGGGCATAATGAAAAATGATGACCCACGCAGAAAAAGAGCATACTGCTCATTTGTAATCCTGAAAGGAAAGATCACAATCTCACCTTTTCTCTCTTCCGCTGCTGCTTTAAAGAAGGAAAGGTTTTCCGGGTTGCTGCCCGATGATGGACAGAAAATCAGTCTGGCCTTTCCCTTTGGCAGTCTCTTAAAAGCATGGAAAACCACATCATAGCCCTTCTGCATCAGATCGAGACGCCCAAGCATCACAAAAACTGGTGTTCTACGATCATTCTCAGACAACTCCAGATTGCCTATTGAACCTGGATGAGCCATCATGCGACTTAACTCTTCCCTCAGGAGTCCTCTGTGCATCTCCTTCTTAGAGGCAAGATCTGCAAAAATCTGTTTCTTGCCCTTCTTTAAGAGACTCTGCTCAAACGGTCCTCTGCCGGAGCCAAATACTCCGTTTTCAATCCCGATAGGCGGGTTTTTTGAAAAAAGACTCTGAAGGTGGTTAACAAAAACTCCTCTTTGCAGGGGATCGTGACAAAGCTCATGAGCAAAGACCGTGCTTACTGTTGTCAATGGACCGCTGAGCATCGGAAGTGAGCATTGAAGAACAGTGTCGCCGGGGATCTGTTTTCCGAAAAACATCAGTTTGTGCCTCTTACCAATCGCAGCATCGTAACTGTTATGAAGCGTAAGGACAGTCCTTGCATGTTCCAGAAGCCCGCTGATCACCGCAAATCTGGAAGTGACAGCAACAGGCGCAGTTTCCCAGTCATGGCAATGGATTATCAGGTTTTCTTTGATCCCCAGTTTGTTGAGCACAAAAGGAACCGCAGCCGCAAATACGAGAGAATCGAGAAGGAGAAACTCCGGTTCCGGGTAAGAATATGGATTCTCTCCGGCAGTAAATTGCTTCTCCACATCCAGGTAATAAGTGGGAATATTCTGGCGCCTGTCTCTGAGACACCTGATTTTTCCTGTGTAAGCACAGAGATGAAAAACTGTGAAAGGGAAACACTCCTCAAGCTCATTTTCCTCAAGAGCCCTTTTTGCTGCCACCGAAGCGTGAAAAGGAGAGAGTACAATGACCTGCTCCCCTGCCGAAACCAGAGCATCAGGCAGAAAACGGTTCACTGCTGTCAAACCACCGAACTGCACCAGACGATTCTCAAATGAGAGATAGATTATCCTGCGGCGGGATATGTTAAAAGTCCTCGCGGACCTCTCAAGGCAGTCGATCTCATTCTGAGAGAAATAATCATACAGACTGCTTCTCAGAGGAACCCAGCTCTCAAGCCTGAGCCTGAAAACATGTTCAAATCTGTCATTTTCCTTTTTCATCAACTAAATACTTCTCCAACTCCGTCCCGGACTCAACTTCGACCCTCTTCACATCAGATACTCCCCAGAGCAGTCCTGCCAGTGCCGGCAGTATTATATTCATCAGAAGAACCATCGTCGATGCACCAAACGCAATAATGGCGATTGAATCTTCAGGAAGAGAGGGCGGTACATTTTTCAGAAACAAACCAAAAGTATACTCTCTTACACCTATGTTAGCTATGGAAAAAGGCAGAAAAACCATCATGGCATAAGCCTGAGCCGCAACCAGAGCACCCGAACGAAATGCAACTCCTCCAAACATGCTGAAAAGCAGTGATGTCTGAATGAGGAGAAATATTTGTGCAGCAAGGGAATATAATACCGCCCTGTTCCATCGCATTCTTACCAGATCAGAGATAAAATCATTTAAGAACCCGGATACCCTGATCACTTTCTGAGATCTGCTTCGTGAACTGACAATCCTCAGCAGATAATAGACAACTGGTAAAGATATGATAATCAGAGCTAAAGCAGCCAGAAATATCAGAGGCGGTAATTTGCCGGTTGCAATAATCTGAAAGACAGCAGCAATCATCCCGAATACAATAGTGACTGCAAGCACAAAAAACCTGTCAACCGCCACAGCTATCACTGAGGCCCCTTTTCTTGTCTTGTCCAGTGAAAATCCCCTGAAGAACTCCCCAGTACGTCCGGGAGTAATAAAAGCGAGCAGATTTCCCCACAAAAGTGTTTTCAGCGCATCTTTTTTCCCGCAATTATATCCCTGGTATTCGAGAACTCCGGCCCACCGGAGCATCTGCAGGTACAGAGATACGATACCGCAAAAAAAAGCCAGGCACAAAGGAAGAAGATCTAACTTGACAAAAAGAGCAGTAACCTGTCCGGGTTTTATACTCCTGTTGACAAGACAAACAAAAATGAGTGTCAGCAGAATCCTGAATACAATTCCGGTTCTCCTGTCCCGAAGAACAGAACCTGCCCGGAAAAATATTTTTTCCACTGTCAATTGCATGATATAAACCGGTTTTTCATTTCAGTTATTTCCTTTCAGGCTGTCTCTCAGAGCATGTTTATCGCATCAACATCGATTGTAAGCCTGACCGATTTTGGTAACCGGCCGCTTCTGCGGCGCAGTTCAAGAAGTACCTTGTTCATTTTTCCGGGGAAACGTGTCTTTATCAGAATAGAGTATCTGACCTCGTTAGCGATTCTTTCCAGCACAGCCGGAGAAGGCCCAAGCACCTCAAGATCATCTCCTCCCGATTTCCTGAGGAACAGAGCCATCTCCCTGATTTTTGTCCTTACCTCCGTTTTTTCCTTCCCTGATACTAATATCCTTGTCAACTTACCAAAAGGAGGATAACCCAGTTCTTTACGGAATTCGATCTCTCTTTCATAGAACCCGGTATAATCATGCCTCTGAGCAGCCTTGATAGCCATCTCTTCCGGAAAGTAAGTCTGGATTATTACTTTTCCGCTGGAATCGGACCGCCCTGCCCTGCCCGCTACCTGTGAGAGAAGCTGAAATGTCCTTTCAGAAGCTCTGAAATCGGGTAAATGCAGCCCTGTATCCGCCTGAATAACACCCACAAGCGCAACACTCTTGAAATCCAGCCCCTTGGACACCATCTGTGTCCCCAGGAGTATATCAGCCTCACCGGTAGCAAATTTCCCCAGTATGTCTATGTGGGCACCTTTTCTGCGGGTAGTATCCTGATCCATCCTCAGAATACGCGCAGACGGGAACTTCTCCCTTAAAGCCTCCTCTACCTTCTGTATCCCGGTTCCCTTGTACTTTATCTGCTCGCCTCTGCATTTGGGACAGGTATCAGGAGCTGGCTGCTCGTGATTGCAAAGATGACACTTAAGAGTAGTGTCATAACGATGATAGCGCAGATTTACAGAGCAGTTGGGACAGGTATACGTATGCCCGCACTCTTTACATATCAGTACTGTGGAAAAACCTCTCCTGTTGAGCAGAAGGATTATCTGACGTTTGTTCTCAAGACATCTGTTGATGGATGAAACAAGTGAGCGGGAAAAGAGGGTCCAGTTGTTATCCCTCTGCTCAGCACGCATATCGGTTATCTCCACCTCCGGAAGAGTCGCAGATCCGAATCTTCCGGTAAGTCTCAGCAGGTTGTATTTGCCTGATTGTGCGTTATAGTAACTCTCAAGACTTGGTGTAGCGCTCCCCAGTACAATAAGAGCCTTCTGATAAAGCCCCCTCATCACAGCCACATCACGCGCGTTGTATCTGGGATCTGTGTCACTCTGTTTATAACTCGGATCGTGTTCCTCATCAACTATAATCAACCCGGGATCCTGCATCGGTGCAAGAATAGCGCTGCGGACACCAATCACTACCCTTTTTTTGCCCATTACAATTTCCTGAAGGCTGTCCCTGCGCTCCCCGTCAGACATGTGACTGTGAATAACAGCTATTACATCCCCCAGAGCGGACTTGAATCTCTGGATTGTCTGAGGTGTAAGCGAGATTTCAGGTACAAGGATTATCACTCCCTTGCCGGTTTTAAGTATCCTGGAGGCCAGTTCAATGTAGACATGGGTTTTTCCGCTTCCGGTAATCCCGTGAAGAAGAAAAGGTGAGCCGGGAGAGTTTAAATCCTTGATAACCACGTCTACAGCCTGCTGCTGTTCATCCGTCAGGGTCACCTGCTGTTTACAGGTTTCAATCGACAGTTCACTTGCCTCACGCAGGACCTCTTTTCCCCTCTTCTGCAGGAATCCCTTCTTGTAAAGATAGGCCACAGCGGAACTTTTAATTCCGTATTTTTTTTCCGCCTCTGCAACAGTAAACTCACCACAGGAGGAGATTTTACGGAGTATTTCACGGTAGGACTCCTTGAGCGCGGAATCATCTTTGCCGCAGGCTGAATAGACCTGAACGATCTTTGATTTTGAGGAGATCAGCCCTTTTCTGACCAAAGGGCGAAAAACCCTTCCCAGATCGCATTGATAGTAGGAAGCTATCCATTCGTATAGTTTTATCAGAGTCTGATTCCCATCCGCCCACTGCCCCTGCCTGATCTCCAGAACCTCTTTTAGTTCGGGAAATTCCGATTTTTCCTTCAGCATCACAGCCATCCCCCAGGTCTTCCTGCTTTTCACCTCAACAAGAACCGGGGTTCCTGGCTTAACTTTTCCGTAGAATGCTTCCGGAACCCTGTAATCATACATTCCCTGAATAGCTATGGGAAAAGCCACACAGACTACCGGGTGGCAGACAGAAGAATCACCAGAAAGGTATTGACTGATTTGAGATACCATGATATGTTTTTTATACCTGTTTTCAGAGCCCGGCGGGCAATCCTGGAACACTATAAATTACAGCCATCACAGCCATAAATCCAGAACTTTGCGGATTATGGTTTCATAGAGGTTTGATCCGTGCCCATTTCAGACAGTAAAACCAGTTTCTCAAGCCAGAACAATCCCACTGCTACAACTCCACTTATAAAAATTGAATTGCAGGATGATCTGATGTCTGCCAGTCTGATCATTGAGCCACAAGGCACTAATCCACCAGACATCACCATAAGCACTCTTCTTGTTGAACTGCATAAAAAGGGCATTACTTATGGAATTGATGAGACAAAGCTCAAAGAAGCTGTGCTGGAATGGAATAAATCAAAACAGAGTTTTGCAGTGGATGCTGTTGCCAGGGGGACATTGCCGGAACCAGCATCCGAGGGTTGTTTTCAGTTTATAATCAACCGCATTTCCAAAGCTGAGGAAATAGAACGAGTACGCAAGGCAAAATTTTTCTGGCAGACTGGCCTGGCCGAAACAACGGTGCAGAAAGTCACGCCAGGAACCGTTATAGCAGAGAAGCAACCGAAAAAAGCTGCGGTTCCGGGAAGAAATATCAAAAATCAGCCGGTAGTTGCGCAACAGGATATCATAGACTCCCTTCCTTTACTGGGAGAGGGTGTTTATTTCTCCGATGATGGAACAAAGGTGATTTCAAAAGTACAGGGAATCGCAGTAGTTGAAAACGACACAACAAGTGTGCTCCCCATCGATTTTAACGGCTCAGTTGATCTCTCGATCAGTTCAGATAAGATGTCGGCAACTCTGAATGTCCATCCAGCCTTAAAAGATGGTTTGATGCCCTCCGAGAAGGAGGTCAGGTCTCTTATTGCAAAGAGCGAAATTGTCTGCGGAATCGATGAGAACAGCTTACAGGAACTCTTCACAAGTCTGTCCTCAGGAAAAGAAATACCCCTGGGACCTGTTGTTATCGCAAGCGGGACTCCGCCGGTAAAGGGAAAAGACGGTGAAGTTGTGTTTTGTTTCGATACCGAAAAATCATTGAAGCCCCGGCTTAATCCTGACGGCAGTGTTGATTATAAAAGCATCAGCATAATTACGCCTGTAAAAAAAGGACAGAAGCTGGCGACCCTGAGTGCTCCGAAAAAAGGAATTGAGGGCAGGACTGTTACGGGAAGAAAAATCGAAGCTGTCGATGGTAAACCAGCCAAACTGCCGGCGGGAGAAAATACAAAACCCGATCCGGATTATCCTGATTCTCTTTTGTCGGAGATCGAGGGGTTTGTCCGTCTCAACGGTGATCTTATCGAGGTTGAAGAGGGACTCTCAATTAGCGGGAATGTCGATTTTTCAACCGGTAACATAAAGTATGACAGAGATGTTGTAATAAATGGCGATGTCAAGTCAGGGTTCGATGTTGACTGTGGTGGAGACCTTCAGGTCAGCGGTGCCATAGAGGATTCAAACCTGAAGGCCGGCGGCAGTGTTCTTTGCAGATATGGCTTTGTCGGCCAGGGAAAAGGAATTATCACCGCAAAAGGCAGTATAAATCTGGGATTCATGAAGAACCAGACAGTCAAGAGCTGGAAAAATGTAAGTATTGCCCGTGAAGCAATCAATTGCAACATTTTCGCCAGAGAAGCCATATTTATCTACGGCATGCCGCTCTCGGCAGCAGGAGGAGTGCTTACCGCACGCGATCAGATAGTGGTCAATACAGTCGGGAACCGCAGCGGGACAAAAACCCTGCTTGAGGTCGGAGTGGATTTTTCAAGGACCGAAGAACTGCAGAATGTCACAGAAGAGATAAACAAAGTAAAGGTAAATCTGGCAAAGCTGATAAAGTCACAGAAGGAACTCGATCAGATCCGGATCAGAAGACAACAGACTCAGAACACATCTGAGCTCATTGCAAAAATCGCCTACACTATCGATAAATATCAGGTACACTTGAGAAAACTAGAGGAGCAGAAGGAGTCAATTGAAAAGGCAGTCTATAATTTTTCCAGAGCCAATATAAAAATTAATCGTGGAGCTTTTCCGGGAACAGTGTTCAAGTTCGGAGGGCGACATTTACTTTTAAGGGAAGAGATAACCGGTTCAAAAACGGTCTGCCTGGTAAACCACGAGATAAAGATTATCTGAGAGGAATACATGAAAGAAGTTCTGCTTTCCAGTCTTGAAGCAGGTACAACAACCATCCAGGAATACTTCACCAGAGAGGGCGCAGTACTGATCCCCAGCGGAACATTGCTCTCTCAGGAATACCTGGAAAAAATGAAAGCACGCGGTATCGAGACTGTATACAGTAAAGAGATTCAGACCCCGGAATTAAAGGAAGACATCGAGGAGATCTATAAAAAAGCCAGACTTCCGGAACTTGCAGGAATCAAGCGTGGAAAAGAGGGCCTGATCCAGTTGATAAAAAGCAACAAGGGAACGGATCTGGACTCTCTGATAAAAGACGGAAAGAATCCTGACAAACCGTCAGGACCGATGCTGAAAGACAGCGCTCGTCAGGTTACAAACGGGGAAAGATCAGCACAGTACAAGGAATCGATCAAAGACATGTACCAGAGAGCCTTTCTCCGGATCAGGACAATTCTTGACTCTCTGGCCGAGGGAGAACTGGTTTCAGCGGAAGCGGTCAGATCCATATCCTGCCAGTTTGTCAATGTTTTCCTCACAGACAGGGATATCCTGCTAAACATCTCCGGAACCAAGCCTTCTGAGGGTGACTATGTTTACCACCACTCACTCAACGTCTGTATCCTGTCAATTTGCATAGCCGCATCATTCGGCTACAATGAGCAGCAGATCATAGAGATAGGCATGGGAGCACTTCTGCATGATGCCGGGATGCTGCTTGTGCCGAAAGATGTCCGGTATAAAAATGAGCAGCTTGATGAGGATGACTGGTCGGAGTTAAGAAAACATCCGATTCTGGGCCTTCATCTTATAGACAAAATAAAGGGACTTCCGGAATCGGTTCCCATAGTCGTTTACCAGTCTCACGAACGGGACAACGGCAAGGGTTATCCCAGGATGCGCAGCAGCAAGATGATCCACAACTACGCCAGGATAGTATCAATCGCCGATGTCTATGAGGCTCTTACAAGCCCCAGAGTCTACCATGATGCAAATATTCCCTACAAAGCCATGGAGACGATTGTAAAGCTCACCCGTCAGGGCATTATCTCCGGAGAATATGCCAAAGCATTTCTGGAATGCATGTCTCTTTTCCCTGTGGGAAGCGTAGTGGAACTGAGCAACAAATGTATCGGCAAAGTTGTACGCGCCAACCCGGCATCGTTTTCAAAACCGGTCGTATCAGTGATTACAGATCCCAAAGGAGAGATTCTTCCGGAGAACAGGATCTGTTTTGAGGATCTTTCGAAAAACACAAACCTGCAGATTGTCAGGGCTTACCCCGCCTCTGTACTCAATGCCGATATGATGCTGGGATTTTAATGCGCCGTCAATGAGCCGGGATATACTTTTCAAGCTCACTCTGATCCCCGGCGATGGGCATGAATTCCTCGAAACCGGAAACCTCGAGCATTTCAAGCACGCCTGAGCGCGGCTTGTAAAGAACCATCACCCCTCCGGCATCCGTAAATCTCCTGTACGCATTTACAAACATCCCCAGGCCCATACTGTTTACAAAGCTGAGATGATCTATGTCGATAACGGCATTAAAGATTCCCTCTCTGATCGAGTCCTCAACAGCAGACTCAAAGGCCTTCAGGTCCTCTTTCTGCCAGAACTGGCCCACCATCGTGATAACTCTTACATTTCCCTTATTACTGCTGGAGATCTGCATTTTCATCTCCCGGTGTGAAATTTACGGCCAAGAATTCTGTTGCCTCTTGCATTGAACTCCACCTGATCGAGGTAGTGCTTTATGAGAAATACTCCCCTGCCATGGTCCTTCATCCTGTTTTCCGGCAGTAGAGGATCGGGCAGCGATGAAGGGTCATACCCTTCTCCTTCGTCAATAACGCTGATTGCAGCGGCAAAAGTATTAATCTGATAAAAGATAATAACTTTCTTGTTGGGATCCCCCCTGTTTCCATGCAGGATAGCATTTGTCAGCATTTCAAAGATACAGATTTTAAACTGCCTTATGCTTTTATCGTTATACCCGCATCGGTCCATCTCCTTCAGAATCACCGCGCAGGAATCCTCGATCTCTGACAGAGTGTTGATCACAAGTATATTGGGCTCATCACTGCGCTGAAAACCGGAGTCCGCAAGCAGAAAGTCAGAATCTCCGATCTCTATGCCCAGAAGAGTGAAATCATCTCTCAGCGGAGTGTTATCCCGGAACTCCTCCTGATCCTTTACAATGCAGTCAAGAAGCGGTTCCAGTTCAAGGGAACTACATTTTTTGAAAACTGTTTTGAGCCGTTCCAGACCATAGAGCTTTCCCTCGGAACTGCACCCCTCAGTCAGCCCATCGGTATAGAAAAGTATCTTGTCACCCGCATCCAGAGACACGGTCTGATTGGAGTACTCCGCTATATCCTGAAGTGCTGTGTGTCCGATAAAAAAACCCTTGGCATCCAGCCTGGAGAGATCGCCGGTTTTACTTTTATAAACCAGTGGAGGCACATGACCGGCACGGGAATACTCCATAGTGTTCTTTATGGGATCGATTATTCCAAGAAAGGCCGTAAGGTACTGTTCGGTTTTGATAAATCTGCAGAGATGCTTGTTGACTTCGGTGAAAATTTCCGCCGGTGAGAGAAGTTTTTCGATATAATGGGCAAAAAGCATCTTTGCCATCGCCCCGATAAGTGCGGCAGGTATTCCCTGCCCCGACACATCGAAAATCAGCACCGCGATTTTCTGACGCGGAGTAATTATGATATCGTAGAGATCACCACCGACTTTACCTGCGGGAATATACACAGAAGCAGACTTGACATTCACCATCCGGGGCAATTCCCTGGGCAAAAGCCCCTCCTGGATCCGCTTCGCTTTCTCCATCTCGTCTTCCAGGTCAAGACGGATCCGGTCAAAATTATAGGTTAACTGCTTGATCTCCCGGTTACGTTCCTGAAGGGTTTTCTGAAGATTTCTGTTTTCCTGATGAAGGGCTATGTTCTGCTCCATAGCATCCTTGTATTTCTCAAGGAGAACAGATTTATTGAGTTCCTGCAGCTCTGCATCGTCAAATTCAGGGAACTCTTTCACATTACTCATCTATTTATCTGAACGGATCAAATGGAATAATCTTGTCTTTCTTCAGTTGCGCTTTGTCAATTTTTGCCGCCTCTTTGAGTATCTTTTTCTCCGCGGCAGTAAGAGCCTCCATCCCCTCTTTTGAAATTTTCTCCAGAATAGGATCCACTTTCTGCTCAAAGTACCTTGCCCTCTAGCCCTCCTCTCGGCCTCTTTGCGCATCTGCCTCTCAGATGCATCCACCCTGAACTGCCGGTACCACTCAGAAATTAAAGGATACAATTTCAAATAAAGCAGTGCCACAACTATTCCTCCAAGATGTGTCAGATGGGAGATCACGCCCCTTGGAGCGATGGAGCCAAAAAGAGAATAAAGTGCGTAGCCGATTACTATTATCCTGATATTTACCGGAAGGACGAAGAACAGAAGCACCTGGCGATGAGGAAAATAGTAGGCGTAAATTGTCAGGACACCAAGTACCGCTCCTGATGCCCCGATAACTGGAATCAGGCTGAGTTCACTGTTAAAGAGGTTCAGAATGCTGAACATCGCTGAACCTGCACCGCAAATAAGGTAGAAAGCAACAAAACGGCGGGTGCCCCACATATTCTCTATCTCCACCCCGAACATCCAGAGCATCAGCATGTTGAAGAGAATATGAAAAGGCGATCCATGAAGAAACATGTAGGTAACAGCACGCCAGATCTGGCCCTGAATGAAAGTCAGATAAGGGACAAGTGCCCCCCAGGAGGTAATAAAAGCACCTGCGCCGGGAAGGATCTTAAAAAAGTAAACCACCAGAGTGGCAATGACAAGAGTTTTGATGCCGCGGGGAATCCCTGGAACTCCATAAGACATCATCTTAAATGTGGATTCCAATCAGTTTATAGTGTTGAACTTTTCGATAAGCTTCTGCTTCACAAATCCGGGTACAAAAGGCGTTACATCGCCCTTTAATCGGGCAATCTGCTTTACCATTGTGGAATTAAGATATATGTATTCTGCGCTGGGCATGAGAAACACTGTTTCCGATGAGGTGCGAAGGCTTCTGTTTGTAAATGCCATCTGGAATTCGTAATCGAAATCGGAAAGCGCCCGCAGCCCCCGGATAAGCACCGATGCGCCATACTCTTGCAAACAGTTCACTATCAGGCCGGAGTATTTAACCACCTCTATCCCGGTAATATCCTTGAAAGCCTCTTTGACCATCGCAAGCCTTTCATCGACAGAAAAAAGCGGGCTTTTTCCAGGATTTTCGGCAACAACAGCTATCACCTTTGGGAAAATATTCAGCGCCCTTACCGCAATATCGATATGCCCGTAGGTGATTGGATCAAATGTCCCGGGATACATTGCTACTTTCATACAAGGCCTTTGCTTAGATCAAAATGCAGTGTAATGATTCTCACGAATCTCTGGGGATAAAATAATTATTTCCATTGGGAATCGGTCTGAATTCAACGAGGTTTTAATACTGTCTATTCGTTATTTCAACAATACTTCAATATGAGAAATAGACTAGTTTGTCATTTTGACGGATCTGCGAGGAAATATTTCTCTTATCTGTGAGTAATTACTTCAGGGAAACTTCTTTCTTTCAGGTTCCGGGTGGGGACTGCTATTTCCCCCACATAGCGATCCGTTCCGGTTGGAACGTCCTACGGCCGGCAGATTCACCGTGTCACCGGAGCTATCACTCAGCATCCCTTACCAACCGCACAGAATAACCGTCCTTCTTACCATAGCTGCTCCTGTACACCATAGCCATGTTGTAGGTCAGGTGACGAGCGTATGCAGTATTTCTTTCCTCTGTTGATGACCACCAGTAACAGAGAATGCCAACGTTGACAAAAGTACCAAAGTTATTACGTAAACCAGCGGGCACAGCAGAGAAACCACTGCTGTTATTTGCGCCCAGATCATATCCTATTATTCCTGGTATCTCATATGCCTTTAATGGATCCCATATAGTTTCATACCACTCTCCTGCATCAGAAGCCAAAGCCTTGGCAACCTGATTCCCCGTAGCTGTGTCAACCCAGTTGTAACCATTCGCACCAAGATACTCTTCAAGCTCAGCCCAGTCTTCATCCGATGGTACTCTCCATCCTGATGGTGCTATGCTTTTCGGGTTGGAAGGGTTTACCACATACCAGTTATACAATGCCCCGAAAAGCACCATACTGTCTTCATCGGTGGTATTTTCGTAGAAACAGTAAGCCGGAGTTGACAAACCCTTCCATTCACTGCTTCCAGTCACATGAGGTATGGGTGTCCCGTCAGCATACTTTGTCGAACGCCAGTTCTCCACTGTCCATACCTGGTTTCCAATCTTTATGGTTCTGTAAACATTTCCATCGGGGTCTGTAATTGGTTCATCATAGATTATCGGCGGAGCGAATATAACTTTCAGTGTCTCAGGATCACATATAAAACCATAGCTATCCAGGGCCCATGCAACGATTTTTTCTCTCTGCCAATAATCACCCTGTGGAACCTGTGCTTTCCATGTCCAGGAAAGTATATTTTCTCCTGAAGTGGAATCGTTTACAATGCTGTCCCCGTATACATCCCAGTAAATCTTCTGAACAGGCACATATCCCTCATTTGACAATTCATTGTTTATCCTGAGATTAAACGGTATCTCGATGTTTTCACCAGGTTTTTTGTTTACGACCTCACTGTGACCCTGTATATCCGGTTTTACCTGTCTTGCGGTCACCCTGAATGCCACATTATCCCGGTTTGCCCCAGGTACCCGTACTTTAATTGAATGGCGCTTATCAGTCACAAACAGCTTTTCAAGTGCATCTTCCTGAACAACCAGCAGATTGGAATCATTTGTCCATGTTTCTCCACTATCGATGGATATACCGACAGAGATCCTTGCCATACCAATGCCCTGAAGAGAAAAACTGATAATACAGTCACGGCTCTCCCTCTTTTGCGGATCACCATTGCCATCGTTCCATGAGCTGTCACTGTTCCACACACTGTCAACAGAAACACCTGTAACCCCCAGATACCGGGCAGATACAGAGGCAGAAAGAATCAAAACCAGGATCACCGAAGACCTTTTTATTATTATGTTTCTCATCATTTTCTCTCCTCACTGTGTAACCACAAAGCGATGTGAGTAACTTTTACCGGCTACCAAAACCCTCACAAAGTAGATCCCGTTTGCAAAACGGGCAGTCGGGAGAGAGAATGAAGATTCTCTGTAATCGGTTTTACGGTACACAAGTTTCCCTGTCATGTTGTAAAAGGATATTTCTGAACTGCCCATTCTTTTTTCGAAAGGCAGAGTGATGTTTACACTTCCTTTTGCAGCACTGATCGAGAGCTTTCTGTGTTCAAAGCTCTGCACCATTCGAACCGGCAGTGTACCGCTTTTTTTGCCAGGTGCAAGGGTGAACACAGGTGTTGTACCGCTGGCAATGTAGTATTCAGCACTCCAGGTGATGGTGATACTTAGTAGAAGGGTAAGGGTTAATATTGTGTATTTCATAAGATGCTCCTTTTTCTGTCTGACACTGGTACCACAATTATTTGTAATTAATTGTACATTTTTTCGTGAACAAAAGTAATTGGGCAGCTATTTCAGTAGAAACTAGTATATCACTACTAAACTCCTGTAAAGCTCATATTCAGCAACTGTTCAGAATTTAACAGAAGATGAATGTAACTTTCTTTATCTTAATTCAACATTGAAGAATGAGTTTTGAATAAAATTTGTTTTGTACAAATCTCTTGTGAACTCTGTAGTTCTCCATTTTTTGCATTTGTGTTTGAATTTTCTGGTATTAAAGATTGCCACTTGAAGTCTCGACAAAAAAATCGAGATATTATTCATCATAAAAGTGACCAGTCACAACAACAGACTTAAAATTGACACTAAATAAGCACATGCACTATTTTAATTTACAATTTTAACAATGCAGACCAAAATGGAAACATTGACTGCCATCTTGTGGAATTCCAGTCTGAACCGGAATAAATTATCAAAAGAAAATGCATCCAGACTGTTCCTGCTGATGCTTCCTTTCATGTGCCTTTACCGGATCACAAACAGCAACGAAATCCATCTTTCCGGAATCGTACTGGATGAACTCGATCAGCCCATATCCGAAGCCAGAGTGTCTCTTTATAAAAGAGACTCATTAAGCACTTTCACCGATCGATCCGGGAGATTCGAACTGACCAGTGAAACGCACATCTCATTACCCGATAAGAGAATTGGAAACGTGCCGTTTATCACAACGGATGGGACAGTGCTGAAATTTGACCTTAAAACAGGTCACGATGCTAAAGTAATGATCTATAATTCTGAAGGAAGAAAAGTTTACAGTTCATCCGTAGTTTCAGGTGTTAATAAAGGTCAGAAACTCAGGCTCCCTCTGGCTTCAATGCCTTCCGGGGTGTATTTGGCAGTAGTAAATTACCGGGAGAATAAAACAGTTATAAGGTACATGGTATGCTCAAATGGTGTTTTTTATGGAAAACCAGATTTTATTAGTGGTAAAGATGAGATTTCTATGAAAAAATCTCAGGCTGAGGAATTCAGAGACATACTTGTATTCTCCGCTGAAGGGATACAAACTCTCAGGATGGCAATTACCTCTGCGATACAGAGTGATATAAAAGTAAAGCTGATGCCTGCGGGCACGGGATATGCAACCCCTGGAATCCCGGTCTTTTCAAATAATGGTGGAATGGGCGATGTGACCACCTACGGGGCAGTAAGTGATCCGGAAGCCTCTCAGGGCGGAGCCTGCAATTACGGATCAACAGGAATCCGCTATTATGCCGCAATAAATGTGCACCAGTTTCCTGGTGATCTCAAAGGACAGTGGCAGGGAGGACAGATCTGCGGGGCTTGTGCACAGGTGAGCGTACGTACCAGAGAGGGAGAGATCCGCAGCACAATCGTCCGAATCATGGACAAATGTCCCGATGACAACTGTGGGATCGATCTTGGCGGGGCTCCCGCCGGAGAAATAATGGGAGATCAGCCGGGAAGGTATTCAGGAGAATGGGAATGGGTCAATTGTGATGAGGCCCAGGGAGTATCTGACGGGCAGCCATTACTGTTCGTTAAAGCAGGAAGCGGGAAATGGTGGTCACTGGTTCAGGTTCGCAATGGTCCTGGTGCAGTTTTAGAAATGAGAGCCAGAAAATCAAACAACGGAGATTGGCAGAGCCTTCACTGGGCAACCGAGGCAGAGAACTTTTTCAGCGTACCAGTAGAGGTTCTTCAGGACAGCGATGAATGGGAACTGGAGGTACTGTGGAGAACCGGTGAGAAGACATCATTGAGAATACCCGGAGAAAAACTGGCGATAGAAGAAGCATCCTACCTGCTGGAGTATTGATGAAGGAAGCCCGGTTAACCTGGCTCAATCTGGCTATAGGCGGTATTAATGCCGCCGAAATCCGTTTTCCTGAAAAACTCCACAACCGTGTCACCGAACTCTCTTCTATCAAACGGCTCCATCGGCCCCCCCTTACCATCCCTGCTCCTCTCGTAAACAAGAATCCCGTCATCGCAAAGAAGGCCGGTTATCTCCGGAACCAGCGCTGCAAGATCATCTCTCTGGTAAGGAGGATCATAGAAGATCACATCGTATCGGTTACTTGTGTTCTTAATAAATGTCCTTACATCCTGATTGTATATACGGCAGAATTCCTTGACACCGAGATTCTCAGCATTTTTGGCTATATCAGCCGCTCTGCGGGAATCTTTTTCTACAAAGTCAACTCTGCTGCATCCCCTGCTTAACATCTCAAAACCAAATGCTCCGCTGCCTGCACAAAGATCAGCAGCAACAGCATCGGGAAGATACGCTTTGATTATTTCAGCAACAGATTCGCGTGTACGCTCAAGTGTAGGACGAAAAGCTTTGCCTTTGTCGGGAAGTACCAGGAACCGGCCTCTCAGTTTCCCGGAGATTATCCTCAGTCTCATGTTAGTCTTTGAGAGTCAGCAGTATTTCCGCACTGACATCGGTTACCGTCTCGGTTCTGGCCTTGATTGTGACTTTTTTGAATGCGCAGGGTACTCTGTCCTGATGTAAACGCAGGACCAGCCGCACAAAATCTTTATACGTGCTGGTACCGGTGTATCGGTAAACAAAACGTCTGTAAGCTCCTGCCCGTTCTGCGGAAACCTGCACCGGATCAGCCTTGAACTTGACATCAACCTGTGATGCCAGATCGGTTATAGTCTTGAGCAGAACCGGCAGATCGGCTCTTGGCGGAAGCTGATCTGTTGCCTGAAAAGGATCAGAGAGGTCCAATCCAAGCTCTGCTTTACAGGTAACGACAAATCTGTACCCGTTCTGAGGATTTGATGTAATATAGGAATGCGGCTTTGGAAGCAGTTCCATACGCTCCTGACGGAAAGCACTGAAAGTCTGAGTGATCTCATCCCGCTGAGAGCTTATGCCGAGAGCATAGACAGTCTGGAAATTCTCAATCTCAAGGGTCTTTAACCCGATCCCGTCGGGAACCGCCCTGCTTAGTACCTCAAAGACTTTTTTCCCAAAGAGTACCTCATAGTTGATTCTCTCGATAACAGACATCTCCTGGTAAGGGATGTCAAGCACTCCTTTTCTGGACTCTTGCGATTCTGAATGACTCAGTTCCCGGACAACATCCTCAACAATTGCAGATCTGGCATGTGTTGAAGGTTTGAAATCTGTAACTTCGATGCCTTTGTTTTCAGTCAAAACTTCTTTAGGAGCTTCCGGCTTTCGTGTGAAAAGTATCGCTGAGATCACACCGATGACAATAATCAATCCGGCAGCACCAACAGGTATCACTGGAGATATCTTCTTCTTATCTTTATTAAGCCTGGAGTCGTTGAGTAAATTTATTCTTATCATGAACTAATTGCCCCCGCGAAGTGCCAGGCCTACAGCAACAGCAAGTTGAGGAGAGTACTTTGCAAGATTCTCTTCATCGACCCCGGCCAAGCAATTGACTTTTCGGAATGGATTCAAAATTTCACCATTTCCCATAAACCCCCCGGCAGCATCTCTGAATTCTTCCTGACAAAAGAGAGAACCGGTAAAAAGTATCCGCAGAGATCCATCTCCTGCATTTATACCTGATAAACCCGCAAATCTGCTGATCTCTCCCTGCAGTCGCTGGAAATATGAAACCGGATCGATTGCTTCATAGTTGTATTCAAAAGAATCATTGTCCAGAAATACCCCGTTTTTTGTCAGAACCATCTTTGTCTTTTCGCTCTCACCATGAACGATAATAGTATTGAAAGGGATATTCTCTTTGTAATTGGCCTCATGTACGTTTATCAACGCGAAGATATCAAGATCCATAACGAGAGGATTCAGCTTGAGTTTTTTCAGCATCGAAGTGAGGTTTTTGACACTCTCAGAGTGGAATGCAACTGCCAGGACATCTCTCGAATTGCCATTGGAAGAAAGTAATTCCTGAAAATCAAATACATATTGGTCAACTTGACTTATCAATTGCTGACTGAGTTCCCACTTAACCATACCCTTCAGGTCAGGCTCATCCCTGTCACAACTGATATGCTTGATGACTGCGCAATCTGAAGCAATCGAACAGACCACATCAGGGCTGTGGAACTTGAACTTTCCCCTGAGCTCCTTAAGCTTGTTTTCAGTATTTTGCAGTTGATCAATGTTTTCAACAGTTGAAACCGGCTGAATCGCAATGAGAAGCACTGCATCCTGCTCAAAAGAGTACTGGGTGACACTTATATAGTCATTCTGAATGTCCAGCCCGCTTATATATCTGGGAGATTTCTTCATATTTTCCGAGAAAAAGACCTGCTTGGCTTAATTATCCGTAACCATTCATGCTTCGGCAAACTTAAACAAGCAGAAGACCTGAGTAGTTATCTTTTACTTAAATATCATTTTTCAGACAGCTAAAAACAAACCCTGTTTTCAATCCTCTTAAGCTTCTCCGGGCCGATTCCCTTCACCATCCCAAGATCAGAGACCCTTCTAAAAAGCCCATTCTCCTCCCTGAACTTGACAATTCTATCTGCCAGGGCAGGTCCGATTCCAGGTAAAAGGACCAGATTCTGTATTCCTGAAGTGTTTATATCGATACAATTTTCACCCTGGTCTGGTGCAACTCCGGCAATTAAATGAGATTCTTTGATTTCCAGTAGTACTCTGTTTTCGTCCCGAAAGCCGGCGATCCACAAAACAATCCAGAAGCACACTCCGGAAATCCAGAAAAAAGTGATAAAAAAAGGCTTCCGAAGCAGACCAACAGCTTTATTGGAGATACAGTTTGCACCCCCTGATGGTTTTCCGGAAACAGAATTCTTCTCCTTGCATGCCACAGGATTCCTTTCGGTTATTTACCGTTTGGACGCATAATCTCCAGAAAAGCATCAACTATCATGGGATCAAACTGTTTTCCTTTTTCTTTTTCCAATATACTGAATGCTACTTCCTGGGGCAGTGATTTTCGATAAGGACGATCCGAAGTCATTGCCTCATACGCATCCGACACACTGAGAATACGCGCACCAAAAGGAATATCCTCACCTGCTATACCTGTAGGATAGCCGCCTCCGGCATAAAATTCATGGTGATGGAGAACAAGCGGAACCAGAGACTTCAGAAAAGGGACATCGGAAATAATGCGTACTCCCAGTTCCGGATGTTTTTTGATCTCCTCAAACTCCTGAGGTGTCAACCTTCCCGGCTTATTGAGAATACACTCACTGATACCGATCTTTCCTATATCATGAAGCAATCCGGCATACTTTACCAGTTCAATATCCGCATCCGAAAGACCGAGCGTCTTTGCGAGCACCACTGTATACTTCATCACATTTTCAGAGTGCCCGTGAGTGTACTCATCCTTTGCCTCCACAGCAAGAGCAAACGCCCTTATCGTTTTCAGATAATTGTCCCTTATATTCTGGTAAAGCCTTACGTTCTCTATCGAAATGCTTGCCTGCGATGCCAGCACATTGATTATCTCAAGGTCAAGATTGGAAAATGAACCCCGCCCGGCAAGTCTTGCCAGATTCAAAACACCGATAGTCCGTGAAGGAGTCTTGAGGGGAAACGAAATAAACGATTGCAGTTGAGAGGGAATGGGAATGAGTCCTGAGGGAAGGGAATGCATTCCGGATTCCAGCAAAAGCGGTTCTTCATTTGAAGCTACCCACTTTGAAGCCATCACAAACGGCTGCCCCATCCAGTATGATTTATCAAATCCCTCTCCGGCAATTTCCGAAATTATCATCTTTCCAGAACTGTCGGAAAAAAGAAGTGCCCCACAATCTGCTTTTGACATTTTTATGGAATAATCAAGAAATTTGTGGTTAAGATCAATGATTTCGAGTGTGGAGGCCAGTATTTTTGTAACTTCATGGAGTGAAACCAGCTTTGAGAAAAGGAGGTTTTCCTCCTCAAGCTGCTTGCTTATAATCGCACGCTTGACCTTTTCAGCTATCTCCTCCAGATGAAAAGGCTTTGTCAGATAATCGTAGGCACCTAATTTCAGGGCTTCGATGGCGGTATCGAGAGTTGGAAATCCGGTTGTTATCAGAACCGGGATAGTCTGCTGGTTTTCATTTATGTACTTAAGGAGGTCCACTCCTGAAATACCCGGCATCTTAATATCAGTCACGACCAGGTCAATCGATTCATTGCTCAGGATATCAAGAGCTGATTCGCCACTTCCTGCTGTAAATACCTCGTAACCTTTTTTTCGCAGAAATTGAGCCAGTATCTCACATATAGACGCTTCATCATCTACTATAAGAATCTGCTTCCGGTTGCTCTCCATAAGATCTCGTTGCTACTTGTAAACGAAACCGCTGCAGATCTTCGGCAGTATCGATCCCGATGGATTCGAAATTGCACACAAGACAGCGGATCTTCATCCCGTACTCAAGAGCTCTTAACTGCTCAAGACTTTCCCGCTTTTCAAGTTCTCCCTGAGGAAATCCGCAATACCTGCGCAGACTCTCCAAAGTAAATCCGTAGATTCCTTTGTGCTTCAGAAAAGTACCTTCCCCCTTGCAGTCATAAGGTATGGGGGAACGGGAAAAATACAGAGCATCTCCTTCCTGATTAAGAACTACCTTGACTACATTGGGATTGTCCCTTTCATTCATTGTAGCATCAGAGGCAATGGTAAGCAAGGAATTGTGATCAATTTTTTTCAGCTCGCAAACAAATTTCTCAAGAACAAAAGCTGGCACCAGCGGCTCATCACCCTGAAGATTCACGATATGAGTGCATTTCAGACCGCCGACAGCCTCGTAAACACGGTCTGTACCCCTTGCATGGTCCGAAGCAGTCATCACGTATTCTCCCCCATGCTTTTTGACCGCATCCCCTATCCGCTGATCATCGGTAGCCACGATAACCCGGTCAAAAACCCCCGCCTTCATGGCACTGTTGTACACCCACATAACAAGCGGTAACCCGTTGATTTCACAGAGAGGTTTGCCTGGAAGCCTGGTCGAGCCGTACCTGGCAGGAATTACGCAAACGATATCATGTGACATAGTCTTCAGCCGCCAATTACCTTGGGAATAGCAAAAAAGCCCTTTTTGACACTGGGTCCGTTCTGCAAGACCTCTTCCTGAGTCAATGATGGTTTCAGGGTGTCATCTCTGAGAGGATCGTGAAGAGGAGCTATAAAACAGGTAGGTTCAACATTGCTGGTGTCTGCCCTGTTTAATTGGTCAATATATTCCAGAGTAGACCCTAACTGAACAGTGATTTTCTCCACTTCCTGCTCTGTCAAACTTAATCTCGCCAGCTTTGCGATATGAAGGACTGTATCGCGATCTATCATATAAGCCCCTTTCAGACTGATTCGAAATTGGCAAACTTGGCCATAAGTTTCCTTCTGGCACCATCGTTGAATAAAACTGTAAGTTTCATATCATCACCAAAACCACTTATACCCAGAATCTTCCCCCGCCCATAGATTTTATGCTTTACATGCTGTCCCATGCGGAATTCTACTGTCTCTTGCGAGAACTCATCAAATACGGGCCTCTTCACCGGTTCGGGCTTGCGGGTCACCATCTGTACCGGTTTTGATATGGTTCTGTTCTGGGAGGGCTGCAGCCCGAAATTCGTACTTTCATCCCTGAACTGATACTGATTTTCCGGAATCGAACTGAGAAAACGCGATGGCGAGCTTCGTAACAGGTCACCAAAGCGCCACCTCTGATCCACATGGGAACACTCCAGTTTCTCCATCGCCCTGGTGGCCCCAACGTACAGAAGCCTCCGCTCCTCCTCCATCTTGACCTCATCGTCAAGATTCTGCCTGGAGGGAATAATGCCATCCTCAAGACCCACCAGAAATACATATTTGAATTCCAGGCCCTTTGCGCAGTGAAGTGTCATAAGATTGACAGCATCATCCCTGCGCTCCCAGGAATCAACATCACTGATCAGAGAAACCTCTTCCAGAAAATCGGCCAGATTCCTGCCGGGATTCTCATTTGACCAGGCAGCCAGAGCAGAGGAAAGCTCGTTGATATTTTCAATTCTGCCAAGCGACTCCTCAGATTCTTCTGAGGACAGCATATCCATGTACCCTGACAACTGCAGCACAGAATTCAGGATTTCATGAGGAGAGTCTGATTTCTTTTCCCTGAGCAGTTCATATAGAGAACGCAAATCAGAAAAGCCCTTCTGATAGCGGCTGCCAAGAAGAGAGAGATCGCAG
>JAAYIG010000122.1 GCA_012523595.1 Fibrobacter sp. | reverse complement strand
CAAAGATGAAGCAATTCAAGGACAAGATAAGCAGATTCGAACTGGAACTGCCGACCGCAATCGCTGCTGTACATGGCACAGTGTATCAGACTTCAGTATATTCCGATTCCTCATCGGAAGTAAAAGTTTATTCGGGAGAAGTAGCGGTAAGAAACGCTGCCCGGAAGCCCGGATCCGAAGTCGCAGGTGTACATGAGATATCAGGTCCTGATGAAATCGCGGGACCTCAGGAAGTCAGCATGGATAGCTGGACACAGATCGTACGCTCCATGCAGAAAATCAGGATCGATAAATTCGGCGTACCATCAAAACCACTCTCTTTCTCAGTTGACTCAACCGATTCCTGGGAGAAATGGAACGAGGAACGCGACAAAAGAATCGCAGAGATATTCATGGAGCAGCCCAGATGAACAAAAAGGTTCTGATACTGGGAGTTGGAACTCTGCTCCTTGCACTGATCACGTTCTTTAAGCCCCTGCGTTTCTTTGATAATCTTTTTTATGATCTGAATTTCTCGCTCATAGCACATGATGCCGCTGATTCAGTTCTGGTTGTCGGCGTGGATTATAAAAGCATCAGAGAACTGGGAGCTTTCCCATGGCCAAGAAGCCGTATGGCCTACCTGATCGAGAAGATCTCATCAGGCTCCCCCAACTGTATCGCCCTGGATTTCCTCTTCCCCAGACGCCCGGGAAAGGATGAAAACGACAGTCTGAGTGCAGTATTCTCCCGTACCCCAAATCTTGTGCTTCCCTTCAGGGCTGGTGGTATTACAAATGACAGAACAGCACAGGAGAAGCATGTCCCGGCAGATATAATGAATTTCCGTTTTCTGAGATATTCCAACCCTGAAAAACTGGAAAACATACCTTTCTATGCTGCCTCTGAGATCGATGCTGCGGATACGCTCTTCTCAAGATATGCCCGTTACGGGGGCTTCCTGAATGTATCCACAAGCAGCTCCAGCCAGAAGATCCGTGAAGCCATACATGTGATAAAGGTTGGCAGAGAATACTTCCCCTCTTTCTGTGTCTCCGCAGTGACATCTTACTTTGGTGCATCTCCGGCTGATCTGGTACTTGACGGCAATGGAAAGATTATCATAAAAGATACTGAAATTCCTCTTACATCCTATGCCGCGACGACTTTTATAAATTTCAGAAACCAGAAAAGGCCCATCCCAGAGATTTCAGCCGTCGATGTGCTGAACGGAACAGTTGACCCATCAGTGTTTAAAGGTAAACTGGTTTTTGCAGGTGTAACAGATCCTATGTCCGGAGCTGACTTTTTTATCACACCCGTTGTGTCCCAGTTTCCAGGGGTAAAGATCTGGGCAACGATGGCTCTTGATATACTCCAAAAGTCATGGGTAAGAATCGATTCCCCCCTGCTGGTAGCTTTAAACTGGATTCTTCTCCTCTTTATCTTCCCGGGCCTTGCGATTCTATTTCCCGGTACCAAAAAGACTCATGCCTTTATCTCCGCGACAGCGGCAGTAATCCTGAGTTTATGTGCGGGATTTTACACTTTTCATTTTCTCAATTCTTACTGGGAAAGTTCATCACATATTTACGCGTGGTTGTTCTCTCTTGTCTGGCTGGCCGTTACCAGAGTGGACCCGTCTCTTGCCGGAGTACTCTTCATCAATCTGGAACCGGGTGAAAGCGATGCCGACCAGATTATTCCCCCGCCCTCAGAGCAGGATTTCTCAGATCAGGTTCTTCAGACCGATACCGCAATTTTCGCGACCAGGTCACTTCTCTCCCGCAAAGGTGGTGAATATGCACAGTTATCCGGAAGTATGATTACAGGGCAGAAAACCGATTCAAAATGGATGCTGTCAGGTACAATATCACCGGATCGCGGTATCATTGAGGAAATAAGAGAAATTGCAGATGGGAAGATTATACGTACACTGGGATCTGGAGGTATGGCCGATGTGTATCTGGTATGGAACCCGCGTCTGGAACTCTATCGTGCTGTCAAAGTGATCAAACCCGGTCAGTCCGAAACATTTAAAACCAGGTTTGAAACCGAACTGAGAATCTTCTCCAAACTTGACCATCCAAACATTGTCCATTGCTACGGCGTGGGAGACTGGTACTCACTGCCCTGCCTGGAGATGGAATTTGTAAATGGGGCATCCACTGATGAAATACTGAAGAAGTGTGAACTGTTCTCTGTCGAACAGGCACTCGCAATAGGTATACAGGTTGCAAAAGCCCTTCACTACGCACACAATCAGACTATTACTATTTATGGAAAGATCTGCAGAGGGATCGTTCACCGCGACCTTAAACCCGCAAACATAATTCTCAGCCGAAGCGGGCGTGTTAAGCTGACTGATTTCGGCATTGCCAGACCTCTTGATGTCTCACTGCACACAGTTGAGTTCGGCAATGTTGTCGGTACTCTTCCATACCTGGCACCTGAACAGTTCAGCAGCATTGAACTGACATGCAAAACCGATATCTATGCCCTTGGGGCAACACTTTACGAATTTATAACCGGTGAAAGAGCATTTCCTCAGACTGAGATCCCGGCTCTTGTAACAGCCAAAAACTGTGGAGACTATAAACCTCTGGAAAGTCTGGTGAAAATTTCTCCCGAAGTTTCAGGAGTGATTGACAAGGCGCTCTCTGTCGACCCGTCCAGAAGATACAGTTCGGCAAATGCTTTCCGAGTTGATCTGGAGAGAGCTTTCTTCAGCCTGGCCGGTAACGACGGCTACAGGCACCTTTCTCAGCTTGTAAAGAGATTCTGGAACTGACAACATCTGAGGCCACCGTGAGCTTCATCTACCTGCAAATGACCGGCAGTAACGGTCAGAAATATCTTCTTCCCGATGGTGTGACCGGTATCGGACGGAACAGCCAGAATAGTATCCAGATTGACACATCGTATAAAAATGTCTCAGGACACCACGCAATCATTTACAAAACGGCACAGCGGATAATAATTCAGGATTTGCAAAGCACAAATGGAACATTCGTCAATGGGAAAAGAATAACTGAGCAGGAACTTCAGATCAATGATGAACTGGGACTGGGAATGACCGGACCCAGATTTAAACTCATCGAATCTCAGTACCCTCCAGGATGCGAAGAAGCAGAAGAGATTACATTTCCAGCTGACCAGCCATCCCCGTCTGTTGAATCTCCTGAAGAGCAACTTGTCACCATGACCGGAGAGATCGAATATAAAATTCTTAAAAAGGAACTTGCTTCTGAGGACATGCGAAAGTTGCTCGATAACCGTAAACGTCTTTCCAGAATTATTGAACGCGGCAGAATCGGCCAGACTCAATCAATTCTCCTGAAATCCGCTTTTCTCGCCGCAAATTCCGGAAGAAAAAAACTGCTTTACATTTTCTCGACAGTTCTTATTGTGGCAGCAGTGCTTATATCCTTTTTCGCTATACGAGCACACCAGTACAAAACACTTCTCGATGAGGCAAAAGCGCTGAAAACCGAGATAGCAATGTACGATAAGAAAATATCTGAAATCAAGAAAGGACCCGGAAACAGAGAGAGACTGGAAAAACTGATCTCCGATATAGAAACCAAACAGAAAGCACTCTCGACACTGAGAAACCGCTTTGATGACCATGATTTTCAGGGTTATTATTCTGATCCCCTGGAGAGAAAAATCGATGATATCCTGAAAAGATACGGAGAAACGGATTATTTCATACCCGAAGAGATGGTTGAAAGGGTAAGATATCACATCGATGTCTTTACTGGAGCACAAAAGAATCTTATCCGGAAATTTATGAAACGCAGAGATCTTTTCTTCCCGATGATCCACAGGATATTCAGCGAGAAAAAACTGCCCACAGAACTGGCTTATATCGCGATGCTCGAGAGCGGATTTGATCCTCTGGCAACCAGTTCCGCAGGTGCCAGAGGAATCTGGCAGCTAATGCCCAACACTGCACGTCGCTTCGGACTTATAGTAAATGAAACCCTTGATCAACGCATAGATCCTGAAAAGTCCACCCTGGCAGCGGCTGAATATTTCCGGGAACTGATCGGAATCTTCGGATCAAAAAGCTCTGTCATGCTCTGTATGGCAGCCTACAATGCAGGTGAAGGAAGAATCATGAACGCACTCAGAAAAATAGAGGATCCCCTCAGGAACAGAGACTTCTGGTACATTTACAGAATGGGAATACTGGCAGAGGAGACAAATGAGTACATCCCAAGGGTCATAGCATTGATGATAATTTCGGAGAATCCGGAGGAATACAACTTACTGTGATTTTGTGAGATGATACTTTCAGTTTGAAAGGCTATTCCCCGAGGTCTCGTTAAAATGATAAACCAACCTTTTGCTTATCCCGAAAGTAATCCTTTTCGATACCGATTCCGATGCCGATACCGATATCGATTTGGGAAACAAACAGTGGAGGAGAAACGTATATTTTGATCGGAAAACAAACAATTATACCTGACAAAAATTATGGCTGAACACATCTGCTCCTGTTCATACCTCTCAGATAAGGACTGGGAAAACCGTATAGAACGAATCGATAAAGCAGCACGGAACTGTGCTCTCTGCCCCCGCCTATGCGGAGTCAACAGATTCGAAAACCGAAAAGGATATTGCGGCGCACCTGGTGAACTGGTGATTTCAAGCATCTTTCCCCATCATGGCGAGGAGCCGCCAATCTCTGGTACAAGAGGTTCGGGCACGATTTTCTTCTCACACTGCTCATTGAGATGCTGTTTTTGCCAAAACTATCAGATTTCCCAGGAAAATGAGGGCAGTGTTTATTCCATAAACGATCTCGCGAAAAAGATGATCCATTTGCAGGAGCTTGGATGCCATAATATCAACCTTGTCACTGCGACTCATTTTCTGCCATGGATAGTGCGCGCTTTGCGTATCGCAACCACAGATGGCCTGCGGATACCCATTGTTTACAACTGCAGCGGATATGAGTCTCCATCGGTTATTTCCATGCTGGATGGTATCATAGATATTTACCTGCCCGACATGAAATACGGCGACAAAGAGGCAGCACGAAAATACTCACATGCGGAAGATTACCCGCAGGTCAACCAGAACGCCATAAAAGAGATGTTCCGCCAGACAGGGCCGCTAAAAGTGGACAGCGATGGGATCGCCTGGCGCGGCCTCTGCATCCGCCACCTGGTTCTCCCCGGAAACACCCTCTCGAGTGAAAATGTGCTTTCTTTTCTGAAAACCAGCTTTGATCCCATTGACATTACCGTAAGCCTTATGGCTCAGTACCGACCACTTTACAAAACATCTAAATTTCCGGAAATCGACACAACTCTCAATCCCGATGAATACGAGAGGACAAAAGAGCAATTTATCGAAGCAGGGTTCGAGGGATTCTACCAGCAGATCGAGAAAATTGACACGAAATTTATAATCAACTTCAAGGAACATAAAGAGGAAAGATTGACAGGAGAGTAATTCATTTCTTTTCCGCTTTCTTCTTCTCCGGTTTACCCGCCTGCTTTTCAGCCATTTTAAGAAAAAACCGGGCAAAACGATAGAAGACCACTGTAAAAAGAAGCGATTTGAATGCCTGAACTGCCCATTTCCTGTTTCTTGAAAACACCCTGTTTCCTCTTTTCTTAACGGCTGTTATTAAATAATCAGGAGTTCCACCATTGAAAATACATTCTTCCACTCATGCCTGGATTCATGCTTCCTCAGGAATGGCGTAGAGGTAAAGATGTTGCTTGTAAAGAACACCCGTCACCCCGGAGCGTCATGTCTGTGAAAACAGACATCCAGAAATTATGAATCGTGAAGACTGGATTCCCGATTTCTCGGGAATGACATGAAGGTAAGAGTGCTGCTTGCAATGAACATCTGTCTACTCAGTGCGTCATGCCTGTGAAAACAGGCATACAGGTCATAATTCCCGGTTTCATGCTTCCGAAGGAATGACGTGGAAGTAAAAGTGTATCGGCAATAAAAAACAATACACATCTTCCGTTAATTCTAAACTGTAAACATTTTAGTTAAACGGTCACTATTGAAGCTATATCAATTGAATTATTTTAAATCCGGCTTATCACTGAACATCTTTCCATTTTTAAGACATTCGCTTAAAGCCCGATAAACCCTTTTGATATTTTCTCTCCCTGTATTTCCTGCCGCAGCACGTAGAATCCTTGTTGAAAGCGTGCCCTCTGTGAGAATAGTCTCAAGAAACGGATAATATGTGGAAATCGATCCGCTCTGATGCAAAAAAAGCTTCTTTACCAGATGTTTCCAGACACTTCCCGCAGTGGCAGTCTTCTCCGGAATACCCATACTTTCGAGATAATCCGAATTGTCGATTATTGAATTCTCCCCGCCTCTGATCGTGTCCAGGAAAATCTTCTTGAGCGGATCTGTGGCCCATTCTTTCTGCTCCTGAAAAGAGCAAAGTTCCTCATCTACCAGAAGTTTAACTACCCCTGTAACAGCAGATGCTATAGCCAGATCCGCAAAAGGCGTCTCCTGCGCATCTATGACCCTTATCTCAATTGTGTTACGGTCAAACCGGGCAATCGCTCCCCTGGCATTTACCCATTCCTCCTGCAGTATGCCCTCAGGATCATACTGAGCAAGGTCCCTGTAAACAGGCTTCAGAATCACATCCTGGTACTCTTCCTCGGAAAAAACCGGTTCCGGTATTAAATCTCCTGTAATAGAGCGGATTTTTTCCGAGTTATGCCTGTAAACCTCCATGCGGGTATCTGAAAATCCGCTCACCTTTCCATCCACAACAGGAGAACCGGCAGAAAGAGCGGGAATAATCGGCAGCACCATACGGATAGCCGCATGCAGTCTTCCAAATTCCTCATCACCGGCAAACGACAGGTTGATATGCATGCTCTGCAGGTTAGCCCATCCATGCCCTTTACATGAGAATATCCGGTCAAAGGCCTCGTAAACCGCATTACAGGCATGGGGCCAGAGATGCATCTCTGTAAAGGGGTCCATAAACGGATGCATCGGGCCCGGAAGAAGGCAGCCGTTGATCTCCTCGAGGATCTGGTTGGTATCAGATATCGATTTCAGGAAATGAGCCCCGAGGTTTTCAAAGGAGGAAACCGGGTAAGCTGTCTTGTACTCAATTACATGAAGCACCAGTTCATTTGACCAGGAGATCTCTCCTCTGGGCAGTTCATCTGTGATCTTCCCACAGGCTTTCTCCATCACAAAATCGCTGGACGGAAGCACTCTGAGAGTGTCCCTGTCAACTATCATGTACTCCAGCTCTATTCCATATTTTTCAAAAAGATGAAACATAAAAAGAATATGGAATCAGTAGTAAACCAGGCCGTTTTTACTATTGATTATTCTCCGCAGGAAGACCTCCATAATGCGTTCATAAAGGGTTCCTTTGGACACATGATCTTCAATACCTGCATCGATATTGGGGTTGTCGTTTATCTCCATGACATAGCTGGTCTTGCCGATCTGTTTTATGTCTACTCCGTAAAGACCATCTCCGATAAGGTTGGCAGCTTTAAGAGCGGTCCTTACTACCTGATACGGAGCTAACTCAACCGGAATAGTTTCAAAACGTCCCTCCCTTTTTCTGCCGACTGAATCCCTCTTTATCACCTGCCAGTGATTCTTCACCATATAGTATTTACAGACAAAAAGAGGCTTCTGATCAAAAACCCCCACCCTCCAGTCAAAATCGGTAGGAGCATACTCCTGAACTACTACCAGATCCGATTTCGAAAGCATCCGGCAGGCTTCAGCCTGGAACTGCTCTTCTGTATCAACTTTCATTACTCCCTGAGAAAAGGCGCTGTCAGGCTGCTTCAGGACACAGGGAAAACCGATTTCCTTTAAAACCATATCCAGGGTCTCTTTATGAACTATACTGGTGCGGGGGGTAGGGATATTGTGATGATCGAGCAGTTCAGCCAGATAGACCTTATTGGAGCACTTGAGAATCGATTCAGGATCATCCACTACCACCAGCCCCTCAGCTTTGGCTCTTCTTGCAAAACGATAAGTGTGATGATTGACACTTGTTGTTTCTCTTATGAAAAGAGCATCAAATTCGGCAAGACTCCCGAAATCATCCCTGCCGATCACCTCGGAGTGAAACCCGAGTGCTTCCCCGGCAGAAACAAACTTTTTTATCGCCTTCTCGTTTGATGGCCCCTCTTCCTCCTTGGGATCCCATAAAATAGCCAGATCATAGCGCTGGGCCTTGCGTTTTACCGTGCTCACACCTCTTCCGGAAAAATGCCAGGTTGCAACCTCGACAAGAAAATGATGATTCTCCGGAGGAATTTCACCGGTGGAGATCGGATCGATATTCTGCAGATGCCAGACCTCCTTGTTACGCACAAATTCCGCTTTCAGAAGCGGAGCAGGAAAAAGATTGTAAAGCTGAAGCGCCAGCCTGTCATAACATCTGGAAATATTCCTGCCAAAGTAGATATCCAGATTGTAAGAATCTCCTTTTATATGCGCCAGAGACTTCTGTATCAGTTCATCGAGATCATCATCTACAAAACGGATCAGGGTCTGTGACTTGAGATCCTGAATTGTGGTGATATTGGGCAGCGGTTTATGCCCGCGGGCCGATGCCAGAAGAGAGACATAGTAACCCATGCTCTGGTACCGGTAAGATTTACATAGATTGAACACCCTTGCGTTGCGCATCTGACTGTAAGTTTCACCTGTCAAATAGGAACGGGCAGACACAAGCTCCACTCCCGGAATTTGAAATGTCCAGTCTTTTGGATTATTGACTACTATCAGATTTGGCATCTTTGGCCTCAGGCCTTTCAAGTATTAAAATGTTGGCATCGTAAGTTAAAATTCCCAGCAGAACAGAACAGATCACACGTTCTATTCTGATTTTACAGTAACAGTCGTCCGAAAAGGGATTGGGGCGAAAAGGATCGGCTACATATACACACTTTTCGCTCTTATTGTAGCCGTAAAGAACAACGAAGTGCCCGGATGGTGACCCGCAGACATCATCTGCAACTCCCCGGCTGTCCTCCCTGGGGCTCCCATGAAGATATGTGGCACTTAATCCGGTAAGGATAGGTATACCCCTGTTTAGATATTTTCTGATCAGAGACGGACTCAGGTCACGGTATCTAAGCTCGCCACCCAGCGTGATATACTCTATATATCCTTTTGTTGCTACCTGCAATCTGTGATCCTTTTTACAGGAGAGCTGCTTTGTCAATTTATCGATCAGGTTGACATTTTTCTCCCCGTTAAACCAGGTAGGATCAAACATCTGAAGATTATAAGTGTAGATCGTTGCCTTATACCCCCGCTTCAGAGCATGGCAGGCAAGAAGTACATCGAGAGTGCCCCCCTCCTTGAGGGTAGGAATCTCCTGTATAAGCACATCCAGCGGGTAAATATCATGGTAATAATTGTATATAGCATGAAGGCAGGTGGGACCGCATGTCGTTTCTGTGGGCTGGGCAAGAATAGTAAATGGTAACTGAGTTTCCATATAATTGGCTAAAAGCCTTCCAGCACTAAGGACTTCACCTTCAGGCTGGAAAATAAAAATATACTAACCCCTGAGAGGGAGCAAATTATTTATTGTTGACGAAAAAAAACAGACCGGATTCATAACAGGTATTCACTTTCGGGACTACGGACAGAGCTGTAATATATTTTACTCTGTGAAGATTAATTCACATATAGCGATGATGCAATAATGCCCGGGACAATTGTCCTTAAGATGAAATAGTGACTCAGGCATTTAAGCCCCAGAATTACCTCCGGTATAAATTCATGACTTAACCGGGCAAATTCCCTGACCGTTTCATTTACAAACACTCACCTCACCATAATAAAACACTATCCCTGAATTTTACCCCCTAAAAAAGCCTTCCATGATTCGGCACAGAGCTTGCTTACATAAGGGGCACTAAAAAAAAGGAGACCTATGGATATTCAAAAATTCACCAGAAAATCACAGGAAGCGCTTAACAGCGCTAACTCCCTGGCAGTCCAGATGAATCATCAGGAGATACTCCCGATGCATCTTGTGTTGGCCCTGATCAGACAGGAAAACGGCTTTGTACCATCTATTCTGGCTAAACTCAACGTCTCTTTATCAAGCGCCGAATCTGCAGCTATGGAGAGCCTTAGAAAAGTACCCACTGTCACAGGACAAGGGGTCCAGACCTATATGTCAAGGTCCCTTTCCACCATATTAAATGAGGCTATCCGTAAAACATCGCAGATGAAAGATGAGTTCACCAGTGTTGAACATCTTTTTATCGCTGCCCTTGAAAAAGACCCGGATTGTAAATCCTTCGCTTCAGAACTGGGTATAAATGCTGCATCGGTGATGGATGCGCTTAAAGATCTCAGGGGAAAACAGAGAGTAACATCACAGGACCCGGAAAGCACTTTCGGAGCACTGGAAAAGTATGCGCGTAACCTCACCGAGATGGCCAGACAGGGAAAGCTCGATCCTGTGATAGGACGTGATGAGGAGATAAGGAGGGTAATTCAGATCCTGTCAAGAAGAACCAAAAACAACCCGGTACTTATCGGTGATCCGGGAGTGGGAAAAACAGCCATTGTCGAAGGATTGGCATCACGGATTATCCGGGGTGATGTCCCTGAAGGGTTAAAAAACAGGGAGGTTGTCTCTCTGGATATGGGAGCACTTGTTGCCGGTGCCAAATTCAGAGGCGAATTCGAGGAGCGTCTGAAAGCGGTGCTCAAAGAAGTAGTGGAGAACGGGAACATCATCCTATTTATCGATGAACTTCACACTGTTGTGGGAGCGGGTGCTGCAGAGGGTTCCATGGATGCCGGCAATATGCTCAAGCCGATGCTTGCCAGGGGAGAACTGCACGCTATCGGAGCAACAACACTCGATGAGTACCGTAAATACATCGAGAAAGACAAGGCACTCGAGAGACGTTTCCAGACAGTCCTTATCAATCAGCCGTCAGTTGAAGATACCATCTCCATTCTCAGAGGACTTCGCGAACGCTACGAGGTTCACCATGGAGTACGTATCCGCGACAGTGCCCTTGTGGCCGCGGCTACCCTTTCCGACCGCTATATTACAGAGCGCTTTCTTCCGGACAAGGCTATTGACCTTGTAGATGAGGCTGCTGCAAAGCTTCGCACAGAGATGGACAGCAGTCCTGCGGAACTGGATGAGGCAGTAAGGCGGCAGATGCAGCTTGAGATCGAAATAGAGGGGCTTAAGAAAGAAAAAGATCCCTCTTCCAGGGAAAGACTCAGAAAAATCCAGGAGGAGCTGGCAGAAGTCAAGGCAAATACGGCATCCCTGAGAGCACGCTGGGAGAGTGAAAAAAGTAAAGTCGGTAATCTGCAGGCCCTGAGAGGTCAACTGGAACAGGCACGGCATGAGCTGGAGAAGGCGGAACGTGAATACAACCTGAGTAAGGCCGCTGAACTCCGTCATGGTAAAATCCCCCTCATGGAGAAACAGCTCAAGGAAGCTGAGGATGAACTGAAAACACAGGAACAGGGCAGCAGACTTCTGAAAGAAGAGGTGGATGAGGAAGACATTGCCGAAATTATCAGCAGATGGACACACATTCCGGTAAGTAAACTGGTCCAGGGAGAAAAGGAAAAGCTCCTCCATCTCTCAGAGCACCTCCATGAGAGGGTTATAGGTCAGGATGAGGCGGTGGAGGCAGTTGCCGATTCTGTTCTGCGCGCCAGGGCAGGCTTAAAAGATCCCAATCGTCCTATAGGAAGTTTCATTTTCCTCGGCCCGACCGGAGTGGGAAAAACCGAACTTGCCAGGGCGCTGGCATATAATCTTTTCGATGATGAACGGGCGATGGTACGCATAGATATGTCAGAATACATGGAGAAGTTTGCAGTCTCAAGACTGGTTGGCGCTCCTCCGGGATATGTAGGATATGAGGAGGGGGGACAATTGACCGAGGCTGTAAGGAGACGCCCATACTCTGTTGTACTGTTTGACGAAATAGAAAAGGCACACAGTGATGTATTCAATATCCTGCTGCAGATTCTCGATGACGGGCGGATAACGGACTCCCAGGGAAGGGTAGTGAATTTCAAGAACACAATAATTATTATGACTTCCAATATAGGCTCGCAGTTCATAACTGAATACAGCGGTGATGGCCATGAGAAGGTAAGAGATACAGTGATGGGTGAACTGCGTAAATTCTTCAGGCCCGAATTTCTCAACAGGGTGGACGAGATAGTGGTATTTCACTCTCTTTCTCTTGAACATATCCGTGAAATTGTCAAGATCCAGATCTCCCGTTTCAAAGAGCGTCTAACCGCAAACGGTATCGGACTGCAGATAGATGAGGCAGCAGAGGACCTTCTGGCTGAAAAGGGATATGATCCGGTCTATGGTGCAAGACCAATTAAAAGGGTGATCCAGAAGGAACTGGAAACGCCAATCTCCCGTTTCATTATCTCAGGGGATATAAAAGAGGGTGACACAGTAAAGATATCAACTGAAGGAGACCGGATCTCCATTAAAGCCTGAGAAAATTCTTACTGTATCTGAATTATCCAGCTTTCATGGATAATTCAGATTCATTATAAAACTAAAAATCTTCTTCCCTGGCTAAATCAGTTTAATCAGTTGTCGGTATCGAAGAGATACCTATTTCGATTCCGATGCCGACACCGATAAAAGCAAAAAAATCTTCTTCTCTAGTTTAATCAGTTCAATCTGTTTAATCAGATTAATCAAGGGTCAAGGGTCAATCAGGGGTCAGGGGTAAAGAAAACCGAGTTGAATATGAATAAGAAGTACGGGGAAGCGTTTCATATAGGTCTCAGGACTTACAGCCCCGAACATGTTTGCATCACTAACTGTGCTCACCTCATTTAGTTTGACATAGGAAATCCGTGAGCCAAGTGTGAAGAGATTGTACTTGAGGCCAAAATCCATGGCCATTCCAAACGATTTAGCCGTTTCAGAAGAATAGATAACATTCCCGATATAAACTTCATCATCACCATAGTATCCGGCTACAGAAGCTTCCGGAACTCTGGAGATGTAGAGTCCACCAAGAAGGGAAAAATAAATCGCAAGATCACTGGAGAGCTGTGCTTCAACCCATGGCCCGGTCAGTAGTGCAAAATTCACCCACCATGAATCACCGTGCACATCTACTTTGTCAGCCTCAAAATGAGCCAGTTTACTTCTGTGTTGTGAGATAAAAACCTTACCAAAGCCGTGGTCATCAAACGAGTTTAGTATCACCGACCCGTCGAATGCCCATTTAAAGCCCCTGGAACCGAGTCCCTGAAGGTATTTGATTCCAGCAGACATACCCAGATCAGCAAATCCAATCTCTGATTGTCTCAAAGAAACAGATGTTTTGCTTTCACCAAACTCTTTAGTCGGGATGGAAAGCCCGGTGTATACACCAAAACTCCTCTTGAATTCCCTGGCTTCTGCCCTGATATGAAATGGTAGAGCAACAAATACAAGCAAGAGCAGATTAACTATTGGTCTCATATATTTCCCAACCCGGAAAACCGGATTGTGTAAGAACGGATACAAGATTGTACTTAACTATTCTATTATACCATTTTTTGTGACAAATTTGAAGGCACAGGCTCGATAATTGCAGATAAACAGTAATGAAACGGAGGACACGTGCCGCAGAAATCCTCATCAACGCTGTTTCTTCTTTTATTTCTGGCGATCTTGAGCTTCAGTGGCTTGAATTCACCGGCAAATATCAGAGATAAAATTAGCCGTATGGCTGTTCTCTTTATTACTACGGTAAATCTTCACTGGATCTATAGCAGTTTACTCTCCCGGGATAACCAGTGAGAAAAACAACTATCGTGTGCTTTCAGGATCCCCCGAAATAGAAAGTAAATCCGGTGGAAATCTGAAAACTTCGGAAATAGGCCTCCTGTTCCTCGTAAACAAGGATGCCCAAAGAATCTACAATCTCCCTTTTTGCTTTATCGGAAAGTCTGTTGAAGTTTTTCAGGCCGTAAACAAACTGACCCTGGATAAAGACACCGATGTAATTGAACCTTTTTTCCATACCAAAACCGGCCATCAACGAAGAACTTCCTCTTCTGTGATAATCATTATATGAGTAATGGATCTGATTTCCAGATGAATCGGAAATCACTCTACTTTCAAACAGATTAACTGAGGATACCTTCTCTCTGGTCGTTCTTTCTTCTAAAGGGTAATAAGTAACAATCTCCTCAATCAGGTTTTCAAAAGCACTGAACACAAAACCGCACATAATTCCTCCAAAGCCATAGATTCTAAATTTCAAACGGGAAAAATAGGGCGTCTTCAACCGCAACAGCAGCGGAAATTCCATCAATACGATTTTTCGCTCGGCATAGAGACTAACTTCGACAACCAGGGGCATACTGCTGCTCCAGTCTATACCACTTTTATTGGAGATAAGCATCTCATAACCATGTCCCGAGATGAACAATCCGCTTTGGATCTCACACCATTTCAGAAGAGAATAGCCAAAATGAATCGCACAATTACCTGTTGTGACTGGATCGGCAGTGGATTGGTAATACGATTCCAATCCGTCGATCTCACTGCCATCCATATATGATAGACTTATCCCGCCCATTATCCCTAAATTCAGAGGAAGACTATTGGCGGAAATTACACACGGCAAAAAAAGCAAAATCATGCACGATACAGAAAGAAAGGAACGAATAAGCATTCTCTGCTCCTGATTGTTGAAGCTAATAGTTGCAAGTGAGATACCTTTTAAGTTTCGCATAAAATAATAATGTCAAACAGACCGGGAAATCGGGTTGCTTTTCAGGACTGAATTGCATCATCTTTACAGCTAAGTTCCGGTTCTCATGGAGAAAACAGCATCCGAAACCAGGGATAATATATATTGATTTATGATTCATCCAGATATCAAAAGGCATACAGAGGAGATGTATATGAAGCTTCACATCACTTCCTTGGTTTTTCTTCTTTTATCACTGTCAGTAAACAGCGCTCCACTTTCCCGAATAATAGGAAACACCAATACTTTCAGCGCAAAGATTACTATCGAAAGTAATGATACAACAGAGAACGCTTATGATTCGATTTGTCCCAATTACTGGTTTGTAAAATACAAAATGGATCCTAAAATGATGATGGATTATGATTACCGGATTACTATCTATAGAAAAGCTGTAGAACCTGGCAGAATATCGATATCATTCTGGGGCTTTAAAGGCGATACACTGGAATGTGGTTCTTTTGGTTCTGCACCAGTTACTGATACCGTCAGAGCAGACACTGCAGTCTATTACTGGAATTACCTTCGTCTTCTGAAAAGGCAATCGGAATTTTTTTCAGTTAAAATGGGAAATGAAGTGCATTTAAAAATTCATCTGAAATCAGCTTCTGTAAATGACAGCATAGTCTTCACACGTCCCTTTCTTGAATACACCGGAACTTTTAATCCGGTAAAACCCGCAAAGGAAAAACCTGTTCAGGAATCCGGCAGCAAAAGATTTGACAGAGCAATGGTTTACGATATCAGTGGCCGAAACATCTCTTTAACAACCGGCTCATCTCAGGTTATAATAATGATCCCTGAAGGCCTCAATTCCGGTAATAACCCTCAAAAATTCTTTCTGTCTGAAAGATAACCGGCACAATTTACCTGTAAGAATGGGAAAACCGCAATTCGGCTTCCCCATTCTCTTCTGATGGATGAATAATTTCGTCATCAATAAAAAAACTTGACCATAAACAGGTAATAAGGTATTTTAATACCTGAATTATAGAGGTCCTTATGCACTGTATGTTAAAAACTACAAAAGCATTTACACTGGCAGTTCATGCCATGTCACTTCTGGCGCAGAATCATCCCGGAAAGCTGCCGATCGGAAAGATCGCCACTCTCTGCGGTGTCTCCGAAGCACATCTGGCAAAAGTCGTACAGATCCTTGCCAGAAACCGCATGGTGAAAGGAGAACGGGGGCCCTCCGGAGGAGTCTCTTTAAGCACCCCACCGGAGCAGATCTCCCTGCTCGATATCTGGGATGCTGTTGAGGGAAGATCTGAAGAGAGTGGCTGCCCCTTTGCCCTGCCATTCTGCAAACATGAAAGCTGCTCTCTTGGCTTGATTTTCACAGAGCATAACAGGCAGATAGAGTCACTGATGAAGAGCACGACATTGAAAGAACTTGGATGCGGCAGTGAGATAGATAAAGCACAAGATGCTGACCCCGGGTTTCCAGGAATGATTTTGTAAAGGAAGAATTTTTTTTGCATTTATTTGATATAATTTTAGTATCATTTTATGGACCTGGAAAAGATGACTTAAAATAAAAACAAGGGAGGTTTAGATGGGAACAGCATTTTCAATTGACACAAGGGGCCTTTCTCATGAGGAAAAAGAAGGAAAGCTCTTCCCTGCTATTGAGACTCTGAAAAGCGGTGAGAGGTTGGATGTGACATTTGATTTTGATCCGCATCCTCTTGTGTACATGCTTGGAAGCAAACCGGAGCTGAAGGTTACTAAAGAGCAGAAAGGCAGCAGGGAGTGGGTCCTGCGAATCGAACAGACAGCAAGCAACAGGGTAACTGCATCTCAGGATGGCAGTGCGGCAAAGGAAACCCTTAAGGCCCTTTTACGAGAACTGAAATCGGAAAAAATCACAGAAGAGTTAAAGGAACGCGCAAAAACATTTCTTGGCAGCGTAGATGCCAGAACGCTTGGCGTCCTTGAACAGGAACTGATTCAGGAGGGAATCTCTCATGAAGAGATCCGGAAGAGTCTCTGTGATGTTCACCTTGAAGCAATGTGCGATTCTCTTGTAGAGAAGCGGATCTCAGTTTCTGCTCCCCATCCGGTCCACACCCTGATGGAAGAGCACAGGATCATAGTTGACGGGCTCCATAAGCTGAAGGGTATTACAGATCGGATGAAGCAGTATTCCGGCTATAGTGACATGGGTGCGGATTTTGACCTGCTTAAAGAGATTGCCCACCTGATGGTCGAGGCCGAACTGCACCACCAGCGGGAAGAAGACGCGCTCTTCCCCAGGCTTCATTTACATGGTATAACTGAACCGCCGGACATCATGAAAGAGGAGCATGTGGAGTTCCGTGCACACAAACGGGCCTTATTTGCAATAGTCAATAGAACCGGAACCCCGTTCTGGGAATTCAAAAAGGCTGTCATTGAACACGGGGAATTTATCAGCCGTGAGCTGGAAAGCCATATCTTCAAAGAAGACAATATCCTCTACCAGATCGCTCTTCAGGTGTTCACCGATGAGGACTGGAAAGAGATAAAGAGGGATTGTGACAAGATCGGTTACTGCTGCTTTACGCCTCAGGACCTTGTTGCCACAACTGAGCTGGATCTCCGTCCGCTCCCCCCGCCGCAGCGCCACAAACAGATATTTGAGATGTGGAGTGCACTGCCATCAGGCGGCATTTTACGGATAATCAACGATCATGATCCCAAACCGCTTTACTACCAGTTCGAAGCCGAACATAAAGGTGATTTTACCTGGGATTACGATCAGCAGGGACCGGAGGACTGGATTGTCAGAATCGGACATAAGTAAAATTGACATGAATTTATCTTCTATAATTCTTTATCTGCAAAGGAGAGATTATGCTGCGTGAAAAAATCGAAAAGGCTCTTGAAGCTATCAGGCCCTCACTTCAGGCCGACGGTGGAGATGTTGAACTGCTTGAAGTATCAGATGATGGAGCAGTGCGGGTATCTATGACCGGCGCCTGCGGAGGATGTCCCATGTCTCAGATGACTCTGACGATGGGAATAGAGAGAACACTTAAAAGACTGGTTCCGGAGGTCACACGGGTATATACCTGATCTGCTGTAATCAGAGGTTTATCTTGAGGCCAAGCTGGTATTTCATCTCCAGGAGAGCCTCTGCGTTGCTGGCGGCGTCATTTACAGGGTTATGATCGTGCTTTGCTTTGAGTATGTGTTGAAAAGTAGAGTAGATATTTTTTGATAGCCCTTGATATAGAGAAAGGAGGTTGCCGGAGTTGTGTCCGAAGGGATTTTTGCCCAGGAAATGATGAAAGTACCAGTTTACAAACTGCCAGTCGAAACCGTTGTTGTCTGAGCGAAAGAAGGGATGAGAGCCAGCCTCTATATTTAGCCACTCTGCAAAGCTTTTCATGATCAGCAGAGGGTCATTGAAGGTAAGGGTTTCCTGTCGTGTAAAGCCGCAGACTCTTAATGCCTCATCCATCCATTTTGGGGAGATTGGCCTGAGCCGGGCATAGAATTTCCGGTTCAGTGACTCATCGGCAATAATTGCTCCCAGTGCAACCATCGAGTAGTCACCGGGAATCGGACCATCCGCCTCAACATCAACAACAACCCAGCTCATAATTTTGCCCCTGTTACAGGGCAGGTGCAAAAAGCGTGCACATTTAAAACCATTGTTTTTTCTGATGGATTATTACTTGCTATTAAACAAGAATGAATCCAGGGCGGGTTTCAAGACAGGTGCAGAAGAATGGGATTTTCACTGGCATTAAACGGGCTTCTCTGCGCGGTCCGGAGGCTCTGCTGCTGATGGATCGGTCAGTTGACAGAATCAGACGGGAACTCTATGGGGAGTCGATCTCACCCGGAGTAGCCATAGAGAAGGCCCTCCTCTTTAAACAAATCACTCTCGATGCACTGGAGATGAACAGTTTCCCTGTCGATGATCCGGCGATGGAGATCAAAAGGCTTGAGATTGCAATAAATAAAAGCCGGGAACAACTCAAACAGATCTCCGATCAACTTGAAAAAGAAAAACACGGGACCGACATCAGTCTCATCTTCAATGTCCAGCTTCAGCTCCTCGAAGACAAGGCATTTCTGCAGGAATTGAAGAAACTGGCTAGGGCCCAGCGCATGAACATCGAACATGTCATCGCCAGTCAGATGAGAGTGCTTGAAACACGCTTCAGTTCAATTCACGATGAGATAATACGGACAAAATTCCTCGATATACAGGATGCCTACCACCGCATACTGCGAAACCTTCTTGACATAGAACATGTACGCACCAATCCCATGCAGAGAATAGAGGAGCCGGTGATCTTTGTCTCAGAACGCCTGGTGCCATCGGATGTGGCACTGCTTGACTTTAAGAAAATAAGGGGAATAATCATAGAAGAGGGCAGCCGAGTATCCCACGTTGCCGTCATTTCAAAGTCTCTTGGAATTCCAGCTATCATTAATATGCCAGGAGCATCTTCGCTTGTCCGCTCAGGTGAACCATTGATCATTGATGGATACACCGGAAAAGCAATCGTTCACCCTGCCGAATCCGAAGTATCAGCCTACAGAGAAAAAAGAGAACACATCCTGTCAAGCAAGATCATAAAACAGAAGACAGGATACTGCGAGACAAAGGATGGAAGGAGAATAAAGCTTGAGGCAAACATAGGATCTGTCAAAGAGGCGGAAGAAGCGATTGCTTACGGGGCAGAAGGCATAGGACTTTTACGTTCAGAGCTGTTCTATATCTCCTGCGCCCACATGCCATCAGTTCAGGAAGAGATCGATTTTTACCGTAAAATTTTTGCCATTACTAAACGCCGTCCCATCACCATCCGTCTCCTTGATCTTGGTGCAGATAAAACCCTGCCGTTTGTAAGTACTTTTACCGAGGAGAATCCTCAGTTGGGTAACAGAGGAATCCGCTACCTCTTTCATCATCCCGACCTCCTCAACAACCATCTCATGAGTGTTCTGAGTGTCTGCAGGCTGGCTCCTGTGAAAATTGCACTACCCTTTGTAGCCACACTTGAGGACCTGAAAAAGGCAATCTACCACATCCAGAGCGGATGCCGCAAACTGCGGATGAATTTTGAGTCGCTAAACATCGGAATTATGGCAGAGATTCCCTCTGTTGCCCTGTCGGTAAAGAGCTTTTTAAGCAGGATTAGTTTTATAAACATCGGAACAAACGATCTGGTGCAGTATATCTTCGCTGCCAGTAGAGAGGATGGTTATCTTGAAGAGTACAGACAGTGTACGCACCCGGCAATTATACGGCTTATCAGAAACATAATCACCACATGTACAAGTAAAGACAAAGAAGTCTCTGTTTGTGGTGAGATGGCATCTGATCCCCTGATTGCCGCTCTCCTGGTAGGGGCAGGCGCCTCAGCCTTCTCCATGCAGCCTTCATCAATCCCGGTGGTAAGAAAGATTATCTCAGAGCACAATTTCTCTCACCTGCAGAAATTAGCTAAAAAAGCTGTTTCTCTGGATAGCGACGAAGAGGTAAACGAACTGGTCAGAGATTCGTTGTATTAGACTTGTCTAAAGAAGCAAGCTACTTGACCCAGTTCTGAAGAGCTTCGATCAGTTTTATAGCCTGATCTCTGCTGGAGATATTGAATTTGGCCTGCTGCCTGTATTCATCGTCGATCTTACGGTATCTGCGAATAGAGTAGCGGTCCGGCCCGTAGTCATTCTTGCTTTTTTCCCATTGCTGGTACTTATACAGCACTGTAGCCCAGGACCCTTTTGACAGGACAACTTTATCCAGTTCTTTAATAACCAGAACACCATCTTCTTCGTAATTGATCGTCACATCTTCAATGTTTGATGCCATGGCTATCCCCCAAAAAAACCGTATTTATTCCAAAAAGAATGCGCCGGCATTGCACCGGCGCCTTCCGCTTCACCCAAATTGCTGCAAGAGGGCCTTGCAGGTAGGATAGTAATTGCTGGTAATAACAATATAACACTTTTTGCCTGCAATAGCAATTTTTTTTACTTCCGGCAGATTTATCGGTTTAACCGGGGATTTTCTACGAGACCTAATCAGTGACTTAGACCATTAAATCACCAAATAGTCCCTGAAGGAAAAATTAAGACAATCATTTCCCAAATCATTATATCCACTCAAAGATCCAATTCCTCACAGAGCTGAAGAAAACTATCACGCAACTCAACAAACCTGGGCAGTTCCAAATCTTCAAGTTCCTTTCCCAGTCTGCTGTTCGTCTCGAAATACATCTCCCTTACATAGCTCTCTTTTATCTGCTCCGGACTGAGATTGCAGTTATGAAATTTCTCCTTTTCAAGGAGGATATTTTTCTGCACTTCAGCCAGTCTTTTTCGATCTATTTCACTTGAATACTGTTCCGGGAGAGCCTCCAGTACAGGGTCAAATACTTTCTGATCCAAAAAATCAGTTAATATCCGACTTTTGTCTCTCTGCTCCAACATAGTCTCTCCTCTCAGGTCTATCCCTAAAAAGAATACGGTCACCTCAGATCGATTCTTATCCTGAAGCAGACAAACAGAGTATTTTTCCTGAATTATTCTTCGATTGCTATTGCCTGTACCGGGCAACTCTCAGCAGCTTCCCTGGCAGTCACTTCGGCATCTGAGGGTACTATACTTACAATCGTATGTGCCAACCCATCTTCGCCCATCCTGAAAACCTCCGGAGAGATTGTCGGGCACAACTCACATCCAATGCACGTATCGGGATCAACGCTGGCTTTCATCTCCTCCTCCTGCATCATTGGTAACATAGTTCACTAAATGGGCAAAATTCATTCCATCTTTTGGTCTATCTTTAGCTTTTATTCATTGCATAAATTGTATATTAAACTGACTTTAAACCGGAGATCGGAATGAAACCCATCCAGAACGCAGAAAAAAAGCTGAATATTCTGATTGTCTCTTCAGAGATGCACCCTTTTGCCCAGATTGGCGGCCTGGCCGATGTGGTTGCATCTCTTTCCGGGCAGTTAAAAAAATCAGGCCATGATGTAAGAGTAGTGATCCCCCGCTACGGTCTGATCGACCCTGATAAGTATAGCACGAAAATCTGCCTCCAGAGTATGGGTGTATGGATGGGAAACAAGGAGGAGTGGTGCTCTGTAATGCAAACCACCTCTCCCTCCGGGGTCCCCGTATATATGATTGAACACCGCCTTTACTTTGATCGTTACGGACTTTATCATGACAGCTCGATGCATGACTATGATGACAATCCGGTCAGGTTTGGTTTTCTTTCCAGAGCAGCACTTCAGCTCTGTAAAGATATCTCATTCAAACCCGATATAGTCCATGCAAATGACTGGCAGACAGCACTGACACCGGCATACCTTAAACTGTGGCACTGGAACGACCCTCTGTTTAAGGAAACCGCATCAGTTATCACTCTGCACAATGTAGCCTACCAGGGGATCTACCCTAAAAATCATATCGATTATCTTGGCCTTGGGTGGCACAATTTTACAGAAGATAAATTTGAATCCTACGATAAAATCAATTTTCTAAAGGGCGGCATCTACTTCTCAGATGTCATAACAGCAGTAAGCCCGACATTTGCCAGAGATCTTGTCACTCCCTCAGGCGGTTTCGGACTGGCCCCTTATATCTCCAGAAGACAATCGGATCTCATTGGCATCCTCAATGGTATCGATTACCAGATCTGGGACCCTGAAACTGACCCTTTAATTCCTGAACACTTCAGTAAAAGCAGATTAGAGGGAAAGAAAACCTGTAAGAAAGCACTGCAAAAAGCTTTTGATCTGAAGCAGGATGAAAACATGGTGGTAATTGGCGCAATTGGAAGATTTGTCGAGCAGAAAGGTTTCCACCTCATAGCAAGAGCCATCGAAGGAGTCCTTCAGAACATGAAGGTTCAATTTGTGATACTGGCTTCAGGCGAAAAAACACTGGAGCATTTCTTCGGAATGCTGCCAGTCCATTATCCGGGACGTGCCGGGTCGTTTATTGGTTTCGACAATGCCCGCTCCCATCTAATTGAGGCCGGGTGTGACTTTTTCCTGATGCCTTCGCTTTTCGAGCCATGCGGACTGAATCAGATGTACTCGCAACGCTATGGAACTCTCCCCATTGTAAGGGCTACAGGAGGATTAAACGATACTGTGGAAAACTACGATGAGCTGACAGGAGAGGGCACCGGGTTTAAATTCAACGATCCAACTCCGGAAGCCTTGTATAATACCATCGGCTGGGCAGTGAGCACTTACTACGACCGGCCCGGGCATATCAAAAAGATGATAGAAAAAGCAATGGCTCAGGATTTCTCCTGGAAAAAAAGTGCCCGGGAATACATCAATACGTATTTCCGGGCGATTAGAATAAAAAGAACGTCAAACAGCCAGAACAGATCTTATTACTGGTAGAATGTTCAGGCACTGATGTCTACCTGATCTCCCTTCCCCATTTCCACTCCGACAGCAACAGAAACATTATATTCCATCAGTTTTTCCGCTGCTTTCAGGGCCTCAACATTGGCCTGGCGCATCATGTCATTTACAGCCTGAATCGAGTTGGCAACCATAGAAACACTGTCCATGTATTTCTCCTGAAGAGTTTAAAAGAGTACCTCATTAATCTATCGGCAAAAAAATGAAGAACTTTAAGCTTTTCAGGATCAATGGTTAACAAGATCCATCTCCTCTTTCCATGGGAGTAAAACCTGGGATCTTGATGTCTGTTTTAGTTTTCGCAGAGCTTTTATCTCAATCTGCCTGACTCTCTCGTTGGTAAGTTTGAGTTTCGAACCGATTTCACCCAGTGTTTTAATCCTGCCATCATCGAGACCGAATCTCATGATCACAGTCTTCTTCTCTTTGGGATCGAGAGAATCAAGCACCTGTTTAATGTGGGTTCTGAGAGACTTCAATGAGAAACGCATCAACGGATCTTCCGAACTGGTATCCTCAATATACTCTCCCACAGTGGTTCCATCCTCACTGTTTACCTCCATGTCAAGAGAGATCGGATCAACTGCACACTCCAGGGCGGTTTCCACTTTTTCCACAGGGCATTTCAACCCCTCAGCGATCTCCTCAACCGAAGGCTGGGTACCAGTGCGTAAGTTCCAATCCCGTGTAAACCGTTCGATTTTTGATACCAGATCAAAAGTATTTGCAGGGAGATGGATCGTTTTGGATTTTTCGTGAATCGCACGGGTTATTGCCTGACGAACCCACCAGATAGCATAGGTACTGAATTTAAATCCTTTACGATAATCAAAATTTTCAACGGCTGTGATCAACCCTTTATTACCTTCCTGGATCAGGTCGCTTATCTCCAGTCCCCTGCCTGTATACCTTTTCGCAATGCTGACCACAAGGCGCACATTGGCCTCGATAATAGAACACTTTGCCTGATTTCTCATCTCTTCCCAGTATGCAAAGTACTCCAGATCTTCCAGCCCCCCTGAATCAACGAGGTGCTTTTTGTACTTCTCCAGAAGTTCTCTAACAACCTTAGTGTTAAGCCTTAGCTGCTGGCAAAGATCAACGAGTTGGTCAGCTCTTTTGAGGATTTCCATCTTCAGAGCATCATCCTGATCAGGATTTCTCCTCAGGTCATCGAGCTCGAGCATCTCCTTTTTTATTGTCTTGATGGAGTCCAGGAATTTTTTCCTGATTTTTTCAATTTCTGATGGGCTTTTAATGCGATCTTCCTCGATTCTGAGTACGTCTATGCACTCGATGCTCCCTTTGTCAAGTTTTATCCCCAGATCGCAGACCGAATTTACAATGGATAGATCCCTGAAAGCGAGGTCCATCAGCTTATACTGAGCAAATCGAATGAGAATCGAATGCTGCACCTCCTGTCCACGGGTCATCAGAGGTACTCTTCCCAGACTGTTAAGGTAAATCCAGGTGGGATCGGAATAGTGAACTCTCCCCGCCCTGCTGCCCCTGTGTTGTTTTGAATTCTTCTTTTCCAGGGTTGAGTCGGGTTGAACAACAATCTGCTGTTCGGAGAGAAAGTCTTTAATTTTCCTGCTGCTCTCCATGTCTGTTGAAAAAACACTGATCTGTGATTCAGTTAAATATCCCTGTTTTTCCGCAAGAGTCTTCAAAGTAGAGAAAACCTTGCTTTCACGTGGATTGATTCTTTTCTGTTTACCCATAATAAAAACGTGATAATTCTGACGTTTGTTGCAAATATGGAATCCGGTTTTTTAATAGATTGTATGATTCAGTTTAAAACTGTTCAAGGCGAAAGATATAATAAGGGCCCATTTCTTTCGAAATGAGCCGCCAAAAGTGGAGAAAGCCTGTGAGATTTAGTATGCTTCACCGCCATTTCCGGTATTTGCGGGAGCGATTTCTTTAATGACCTTGCGATCTCCGGACATCTCATATTTTATTGTGACCTCTCTACCCTGCTGAAGAGCATTCTGTGTTATCTCAGTATCCTGGTCATAATAGAGAGTATCTGTCCCGGAATCAGTCTGCACGATAATGGAACTCTCAGCAGGATCTATACTTTGTATAGTACCGGTTATTGTAGTTTCTTCACCACTGCCGTTTTTCTGACCACTGCCGTTTTTCCCACCGTTATAGGAACTGGGAGAGCCCATAGGCATTACTTCCAGAACAACCTTGCGCCCATCCTTTTCCATATATTTCACATCAACCTGAGTACCAGGCTGAACCATCTGAGTGTCAATCATGGACTGCTCATCAATGTAAAATGTATCGGTGGCGGTATCGCCCTGAACAAGCAGCATTCCCTCTTCCATGTCAAACTCCTGAACTGTTCCGGACATCGTCATGGTATCGCCGGTCTGAGCACCGTTCATGCTTGTATCCGCCGAACCATTCATTCCATTGTCATTCTTGCCATTTGTCCCGGCAGCTATAACCAGAACAGCACAAGCCACGGCTGTCATGAACACATTGCGCAGCAACATATAGTACCTCCATTGATTGTTTTGAGTAACTCCATTTAGCACGAATTGAGCTAGCGCACGATATACAATTAAGGCAATTGCCATGCCAGCGTTTCCTGCAATAACCCTCCTCCAGTTAATCGCTTTGCCTCCCAGGAAACATCTTGCAGATCACTTTTTTCTCCGCAGAAATGAAAAATACTGGTATTTCTGCGAAAGTCCATGTTGTCAACTATGATAAATCATTGATAATGAGGATACACAAAAATGTTCATTTTCGATGGGGGTCTTCGAGGAGAAATCTAAAAGGGTACCAAGCCTTCAATGCTCGATACCCCATCCATCTACATCAGATTCTGAAGTGTATTTATATATATGCCCTCGTCCTCTATCTCTTCCTCAAGCTCCTGGGCAAGTTCAGGGATCTGCACATCTTCCACCACCGATGAGATCCTTTCTCTGACCACCCTCTCATTTCTTCTCAGATTCCTGATCACTTCACCATCCGACATCTCGCTGGTTATGGTTATCAATTCAGAAGTCTCATCGGAAATCTCGAATCTGGGCGCCTTCTCCCCAAGCTGCCTCAAATACTTATTCAGATTTTCAGCATTTTCCAGATGCTCATCGTGAAGCTCCGATAATTCAAACTTCAGATCCTCATCCTGAATCTGATCAAGAGCCTTTTCATAGTTCCAGGCAGAATCAGAAAAGAGCTTAACCAATTCCTTCAGATTCTCGGCAATCTCCTTGTTATTCATAAGAGCCTCCCTTCTCTTCTTAAGAATTACGAACGAGATGGAGGTTTTTACAGAAAAGCCGCAGCAACTGTACCGGGAGAAATTGACAAGGAAGTTATAAGTTATGCGGGTAAGGAGGAAAAAAGGGGGACTGAAAGTCCCCCCGAATTTACAAACTCACTACCTTCTTACGGTCTTGAGTTCATCCTGAACCTCTTTGCTGTTGGGACTCAGCTTACGAGCTTTATCAAGATGATCAGAATAGGTGGTATAATCCTTCTGCTGTTTGGCAAGTTTTGCCAGACCCAGATGAACCAATCCATTTTTAGGATCTGCCTTTAAAGCTCTGTCATAGAAAGTCTTTGCCCATTGCAGTTTGCCCTGAATCAGGTAGACATTTGCTCTTTCGCAGAGAGCAGGGGCATAATTCTGATCAATGTAAAGGACTTCCTTATAGGTCTCGATCGCATCATCATACTTTTTCTGAGCAACCTTCGCCTTTCCAAGCATCATGTACGCTTCGAGATTTTCAGGATCGACCGCCTTGATATCAGCAACGATACTTTCGACCTCTTTATACCTGCCCAGTTCATATACAGCTCTGGCGTATTTGACAAGCAGGTCTTTATCGCGCTTTTTGGCGATCATCACCTTCAGCTCATCTGCAGCCTTTGCGAACTGATTTGATTCGAGGTAAACATTAATCAGTTCTATCCTCAATTCATCATCAATATTCCCTTTGGAGAGTTTGATGACTTTTTCAAGCAGCTTGGCTCCCTCATCGCGTCTGTTGGTCATTATGTAACCTCTGGCCAGAAGAGTCATCAACTTGGGATCGTTCTCCTTTAGAGCATTTGCCATCTCCAGGAAAACCATTGCATCCTCAGTCATCTTCTTAGCTAACAGAATCTCTCCGATTTTAGCCGATGCTTCGGCGTTTTCAGGATCAATCTCTAAGAACTTCCGATAAGCCCTAAGCATGTCCTGATCCCGTTTAAGCTTCGCATAGAGGCCACCCAGTTCCAGCCACACCCTTCCGATAGTATCTGTAATAGCAGCACATCTTTCCAGGTATTTGGCAGCAGTCTGAATACTGTTGCTTTGACGTGAATAGTAAATACCAAGCTTCAGGAAGTTGCGGTAGTCCCTGGGATAAGCCTTGACATTTTCCTCGTACATCTGCACAGCCATTTTAGGATTGATCGTCTCATAAGCAACTGCCCTGCTGAATGATGCATCGGGGTCTTTGACACCTGGAAGTTTGACGTATTCATTCAGGATCTCGGCAGCCTTCAATGCCTCTCCGTTTTTCTGGTAAGCTTCAGCAAGAGACTTCAGAGCCACATTCTTTTGAGGTATAGTGCCCTTCATAGTCCTGATTTTTTCCAGAGTGCTGATAGCAGTTTTATATTTTTTCTGTTTTAGCGCAGAGAGACCATACTCGACAATGAATTCAGAACTGTTATCGTCCTTAACCATTCCATAGTACTTGAAGGCATCAGCATAGTTTTTTTTCTGGTATGCATTTTTAGCCACCAGAGATGCTATTTTGCTATCGGATGTTTTAGCCAGATATTTCTTGTAGGCACCCATCGCAGCATCGGTCTTCTTCTGCAGCATGTAAAGATCACCAAGCTGCTTGTACTCAGTGCTGGCAGAGGGATTCAGCGCGATTGCCTGCTCAAGGTTTATAGCTGCCTCGTTGAGAGATCCGCTTTTCATCTGGCATTCAGCCAGAGAAGAAAGCAGCTTACTGTTTTTCGGATCCAGTTGCGATGCCTTTTCATACATCTTAATCGCTCTTGGATAATTCGCTGCGGCTTTGTAGAGATCAGCCAGTGTTCCATACATACTTGCATCCGCCTCACCTGCATTAATGGCTCCGTTTAAAGCAGTAATCTTTTCATCCGCTTTACTTGAGGATTTCATCACCAGTTCAACATACCTCTTGTAAAAGCCTTTCAGAGACGGATTGTATTTAAGAGCGCTGCGGTAGGCCTGAAGAGCACCGTTCATGTCCTTCCGATCATAGAGCGCATCCCCGATCGCCTTCTGAGCCTCAGCATCACCGGGCTTCAGCCCGACATATTTCCGCAGGTTATTCAGAGCTTCATCAGGTGCCCCGGTCTTCTCACAAACCTCTGCGAGCTTCTTGAATACTCCGGCATCTTTAGGGGTAAGAACCGAAAGTTCCTTATAGATTCGCATGGCCCTGGGATAATCCTTTGCCTCATAAGCAGCTTCAGCATATTTAGCCAGGAAAGATGCTTTTTTCGATTCGGGGCCAGTCACCATCCCAAGATACTTCACAGCATCAGGGTAGTTTTTGGCACCAAAGGAGGTATTTCCAACAATAAGTGCGATTGCGGCATCAGCAGGGTTCTTTTCCAGATACTTTTTATAGGCCTTTACAGCCAAATCAGTTTTTTTCTGCCGCATGTAAAGGTCACCCAACTGTTTGTACTCCTTTTCAGCCCCGGGCTTAAGAGCCACAATCTGCTCATAAGTCATGGTAGCTTCAATCAAAGAGCCTTTCTTAAGCTGGCACTCGGCAAGAGAATTGAGAATATTGACATCTTTGGGATCGAGCTGTGATGCTTTCTCAAACATCTTTATGGCATTGTCATAGAGAGCTCTTTTCTGGTAAATCTCACCAAGTGCCTTGTACATCTTGCCATCTGCCTCATTAGCTGCAATGGCACCTTTGAAGGCAGTGATTTTTTCATCGTCGGTGCCGGAAGCCAGAACGAGCTGTCCGTATCTTTTGTAAATACCCTTCATCGTGGAATCAGCTTTTAGCGCAGCCCTGTAAGCAGCAAGAGCCCCACGCTCATCTTTTTTCTCGTAAAGCATATCAGCAAGTTTTCGCTGAGCTGCAGCATCGGAAGGTTTCAATTCTGCATATTTGCGCAGATATGAAAGCACCTCATCCTTTGTTCCGGTCCGGCTGGCAATGTCATAGAGTTTTTCGAATACAACCGGGTCCCGTGGTTTTACATCGGCAAGTTGTTTGAAGATCTGGTAAGCCTTGAACTCATCTTTAGTCTTAGAACAAGCCTGGCCATACATCATGAGAACTTCCGGATCTGAACTTTCAGGGCTTGACAGCATAGCAAAATACTTGACCGCTTCCTGGTAGTTCTTCTGCTTGTAGGCGTTCTCAGCGACCAATTTTGCGGCAGAATTATCCCGGTTCTTCTCCAGATACTTCTTATAAGCCCTGATTGCAGAATCGGTCTTTTTCTGCTTTAAGTAAAGATCACCGAGTGTTTTGTACTCCTTGCTGGCCTGAGGATTCATCGCTATGGCCTGCTCATAAGTCAGAATAGCGCCATTGATGTTACCACTCTTCAGCTGACTTTCAGCAAGTTCATTAAGCAATGATGCGTTCTTAGGATCGAGCTGGCTGGCTTTTTCATACATGGCTACAGCCTTTGCATGATTATTTTGCTTACTGTAGATTTCAGCCAGTTTTTTGTACATCTTTATGTCAGCCTCTCCAGCAGCAATAGCTCCATTGAGCACTGTTACTATCTCAGCTTCATTTCCCCCGGCCATCACAATCTCAGCATATTTCTTGTAAATACCCTTTACAGAGGGATCAGCTTTGACAACCGTGCGGTAAGCGGCAAGAGCACCCGCGTTGTCTTTTCTTTCATAAAGGTTGTTCGCAAGTGTCTTCTGAGCCTCAACATCTCCGGGCTTGAGAGCCGTGTATTTCTTGAGATACAAAAGAACCTCATCCTTGGTGCCCGCCTTGCCGGCGATCTCATAGAGCTTCTTGAGCACATCCGCATCCTGAGGAGTTTTTACAGACAACTCCTTATAGAGCTGATAAGCCTTGAAATCATCCTTTGTCTGGCTGCAGGCCTCGGCATACATCTTCAGATGCGAATGTGTGGTGGCATCAGCACCGCTGACCATCGCAAGATATTTCACTGCCTCTGTGTAGTTCTTGGCTTTGAAAGCTTCCTGACCCACTATTTTGGCAAGACCGTTATCCTTGTTTTTCTCCAGATACTTCTTGTAGTTCTTTATGGCTGACTCGGTTT
>JAAYIG010000121.1 GCA_012523595.1 Fibrobacter sp. | reverse complement strand
GGTGATGCGTTTCTGTCAGGCGTTCATGACTGAACTGAGCCGTCATGTTGGTGCAGATACAGATGTTCCGGCAGGAGACATTGGAACCGGTGCACGTGAAATCGGGTCTATGTTTGGTCAATACAAAAGACTCAGAAATGAGTTTACAGGAGTGCTTACAGGGAAAGGACTTAACTGGGGTGGAAGCCTGATCAGGCCGGAAGCGACTGGTTATGGCCTTGTATACTTCTGTGATGAAATGCTTAAGACCAGAAATGAAAGTTTCAAAGGAAAAATTGTCACTGTTTCCGGTTCCGGGAATGTAGCTCAGTTCGCAACCGAGAAAGCTACTCAGATGGGTGCAAAGGTTGTTTCACTTTCCGATTCAAACGGTACCATCTACGATCCTGATGGGATAGACGAGGAAAAACTGGCATTTGTTAAGGAACTCAAGAACATAAAGCGCGGGCGCATAAAGGAATATGCAGATAAATACAACTGCACATACCTCGAAGGAAAACGCCCCTGGGGGATCAAGTGTGATATTGCTCTTCCCTGTGCAACTCAGAATGAGATAGAGAAGAGCGAGGCAGAAGAGCTGGTTAAAAACGGTTGTATCTGTGTTGGTGAAGGTGCCAATATGCCCAGCACATCTGATGCAGTAGAGGTTTTCCTGGAAAAGAAAATTCTATATGCTCCCGGAAAGGCCTCCAATGCCGGTGGTGTTGCCTGCAGCGGTCTTGAGATGACTCAGAACAGCATGCGCCTGAGCTGGAACCGCGAGGAAGTGGATTCAAAGTTGCAGGGAATCATGAAGGCGATTCATGAGCAGTGTGTCAGGTACGGCAAGGATGGTGATTTCATCAATTACGTCAATGGCGCCAATATCGGAGGGTTTGTCAAGGTAGCGGATGCTATGATTGATCAGGGTATTATCTAATGAAAAAAGCCCCGCTTTTGCGGGGCTTTTTTTCATATTGAAGCAGCTTTTGCCTGCTTTGCTTTTTTCTTCTCTTTTTTCTCTTTGACTGTCAGCTTCGGTTTGTTGTTTTTGGTAACACCCTTGTCTTTGTTTTTTGCCATACATCCTCCTTTACCGCTGATTAATCTTTAATTGATTGCTCTGGTTTTAATATGGGACAGGATTTTTATCCTTTTATTCTAACACCGATTGTGATCTTGATTCCCTGATTATTTGATTTTTCATGATTCTAAGAAGAAAATTTTTGTTATTATTAGTATCTGAGTATAAAATGCCTGAAGTACAGATAATTCAGATATTAACGTTAAAAAATTATAGTTTTTTCTTCGGAAAGTCAAGAATAATCGGCAATGTACTTGTCAATAAGGTGCAACCGGGTACGATTGAAAATTTTCTTGCCTTTCCGGTTAATCTGGAAGTATAATTGCGTGGCTATTGTTAAAAAATTTTATTTTTCAGGATTGTTTCAACTTAAAAACGGACAACAAACTTAAACTTTCAACTCATAATAATATGCAATAAGGAGGGCTTATGAGTCTGATCCGCTCCAGCGCCAAGGGGGACCTGGTCTCTGTGAAAAAGCTGGTCAATGAGGGAACAGATATTAATGCTACCGATGCAAATGGAAGGACTGCCTTGATCGAAGCTGCCTGGGGAGGGCACAATGAGTTAGTCAAATTTCTGATCGAAAAGAAGGCTGATGTAAATACAGCCGATAACTCCGGCTACACAGCACTGATGCGTGCGGCAGAAGAGGGCTACAATACAGTTGTTACAAATCTGATAAAAGCCGGGGCAGACGTGAACTGCAAGGGAAAGGTAAGGGGAGCAACCCCACTTATGCTTGCCGCTGAAAGAGGACATGTTAAAATTCTTGAAGTTTTAATCGCAAACGGGGCTAATGTGAATGATATAGATCTGTACGAAGAAACTGCCCTGACCAAGGCTTACAATGCAGATCAGATAAAAGCCGCACATTTCCTGGAGTCAAAAGGCGGAAGAGGGAAACCTGAGCGTCCTTCGTATGCCTCCTCATACGGGGAAAAAGAGAGCAAAACCTCAATAAAAGTCAGTATGCCTCAATGGACTGCCGCAGCTTATGAATCAGATTATGATGAAGAAGACACTTCTGAGAGTTTCGAAGAAGATTGATATCTTTTAAGGATACAGCAGAGGATGGTTGGCCTTCTGCCAACCATCCCTCCATAACTATGTTTTAACTCCGCCATAAATAGAGAATACAGGAACGGATCTTCCACCTCTCTCCCCTGCTCCCAAACTTATAAAGAATCCCCGAATTCCTGCCGTGATTTGTACTGCTCAAGCACTTTTCCTGGATAACTGTTTGCGTAGCAATAGGTACAGAGATGAGGGCATGTGTTGTAACGTCCGATATCTTTGCTCACGATACAACCACAGAGGTCTCTCTGCCCGGGATCTTTAAATTTTTTCCTGATGACAGTCTCTTTACCAAAAAGATTGGTGCTTTTTTCCAGCCCCAGGAAATCTCCAAGTATCGGGTCATCACCGAAAAGATCTCCTATCAGTATCGGATCGATACAACTTCCATGCCCGATCCCGAACCTGCTCAGGTCTGTTTTTTCAGCACAAGAGAGCATATTCAGACCCCATTCTGCATTTTTCTTTAACAGATAGCCCCCCATGTAATTGATATCTTCGGGGCTGAATTGACGCACTTTTATACCGGCAATACGAAAGTTTCTGTCTACACTTGCGTAAAGGGACAGAAAACTAAGAGTCAGCCGCTCCGTGTAAGCACAAATCTCATCTCCGATTTTCCCGATTCTTTCACACAAGATCTCCGGGGAGATTCTATCGGATAAAATCAGGGGATCAAAGCGCCACATAACCTTTCTCTTCCCTGCCCTCTCCGAGAGCTTCCTGAAAGTTTTTATCCGGTTTTCCAGAGGAGGGACCCTTTTTTCAAGGGATTCCTTTTCATAATCGTTCAGTGTGACCTGAAAGAGGTAACAAATTCCCCTGCGGTCAAGTTCATCGAGTAATGGGATTATCGGTGATGGATCCTTTGACCAGAAAACAATAAGGCGTACCTTTTCAAATGATACGAAAGTCGATTTTCCGTTAAACGGATTGATCCATCGCACATAACCTCTTTTCAGCCGATCCATGAACCATTGAGCATAAAACGCCGGAATATCTGTAGAACGGCTTGCTGAGATGATAAGAGGGGCCAGTGCCTCGACCTGCTGATGATCGGAAGTGATTATTTTTACCCGTTCCCAGCCCTTAAAAGACATATTTTTCCTTTCAGGAAAACAGAGTTTAAGTTTATTACGGACCAGATGCTCATATCGGGGCATTTCCACGGAACCCACTGTCGATGCCGTTTTCAAAGCAATCCAGAGTACTCGTAATCAATCCCTGTGTCGCTGATTTCAAATTATATGATGAGTGGATGCATCCAGCAGGTCTCTACCTTCTTCTAGATATTTTAAGCCGGAACAACATAGAAACATACTATTTCGACTGTCTTGCCG
>JAAYIG010000120.1 GCA_012523595.1 Fibrobacter sp. | reverse complement strand
TGTGCTGTACAGAACCGCTAATGCCACATGCAATATAGAGCTTCGGGCAGACAGTCTTTCCAGTCTGGCCCACCTGATGAGAGTAGGGGATCCACCCGGCATCAACAGCCGCTCTGCTTGCACCCACAGCACCGCCTAATACCTCAGCAAGATCTCTGATAAGTGAAAAATTTTCCGGCTTCTGCATTCCTCTTCCGCCGGAAACGATGATATCAGCCTCGGCAATATTGACTGTGGACTCAACTTCCTTTATTATATCGAGGATTTTTGTGCGTTCAGTAAAGCCGGCACCTGAAACCTCGACAACTTTCACTTCGCCAGTTCTGCTATCATCGCGCACAGCCTGTTTCATTACTTTGTGACGTACTGTGGCCATCTGAGGTCTGTGGTGCGGACATATAATAGTTGCCATGAGATTCCCGCCAAAAGCAGGACGAGTGCCTAAAAGGAGACGCTTTTCAGTATCGATTTCCAGCTTTGTGCAGTCAGCTACAAGACCTCCGTAAACTTTGGCTGCTACCTTAGGAATAAAGGAACGCCCGATAGCAGTAGCTCCAGCCAGAAAGATAGAGGGTTTCTCCTTATTGATAAAATCAGTAACAAACCAGGCATAAGTATCATCCCGGAACCTGGCAACATCTTCTCCGTCAACATAGTAAACCTTATCAGCGCCATACTTGACCAGATCATCCGCCTGGCTGCGCATCCCATGGCCAAGAAGAACCGCGATAAGTTTTTCCCCAAGCGCATCTGCCAGCTTGCGTCCCTCTCCAAGCATTTCATAAGAAACACCGGAGATTTTTCCTTCCCGCTGCTCTACGAATACAGCCACATTCTTGTACTGATTTATATCTACACCGTTCTCAGCAGCATCTTTTGTGATCGAAATCGCCTGGTATTTTTTACATGCCTCCACACAAGCAGAGCAGAGGTTGCATTTTTCCAGATCGATAACCGCTTTTTTATTCACAATTGTTATTGCATTCTGGGCACAGGCACGCACACAGAGACTGCAACCAATACATTTTTCCAAATCGACTTTTATTCCCATTTGCGCGAGCCTCCTACTTTACAATACCTAAATCAAGAATGGTTGACTTTAGTTTTTCTACCATCACCGGCAGTTCATCTTTAATCTTCTCACCACCGCTTTTCCTCTCGGGAACAAAAGAGCGGAGAACCTGAGTAGGACTGCCCTTCAATCCAAGTCTCTCTGCGTCAACAGGAATCGATGAAACATTCAGGACAGAGATTTTAGCGCTCTTGGCCTTCATTTTTCCTTTCAGGGAGGCCATTCTGGGAGTATTTATCTCCTTAACCACAGTAATAAGCCCGGGAAGAGGCATCTCTACTACATCGTATCCCTCCTCCATCATCCGCTCTACTTTCAGGTGTGTGTCAGAAATCTCTTCGATTTTCCTTACCCAGGCAACAAACGGCAGATCAAGCATCTCAGCCACCCCGGGTCCCACCTGAGCAGTGTCACCGTCGATAGCCTGTTTACCACAGATAATCAGATCTACTTTGCCCAGTGTCTGAATTCCCTTTGATAAGGTATAGGAGGTAGCCCAGGTATCTGAACCGGCAAACGCACGGTCAGAAATCAGGTAACCTTCATCAGCACCCATTGCAATCGCACTCCTGAGAGCTGTTTCCGCCTGTGTAGGCCCCATAGTTATCACTTTTACCACACCACCGACCTTCTCCTTTATCCGAAGAGCTTCTTCGATAGCGTATTCATCAAAAGGATTGACAACCGCTTCAACGCCGTCCCGGATCAGAGTCCCTGTCTCAGGATTTATCTTCACCTTGGTAGTACCGGGTACCTGCTTGATACATACTACAATGTTCACG
>JAAYIG010000119.1 GCA_012523595.1 Fibrobacter sp. | reverse complement strand
TTAACTCGTTAAATTCCAAAGTTACCTCCGAGGTGAAACCGTGACATAACCTGTTAAATTCCAAAGTTACCTCTGAGGTGAAACCGTGACTTAACTCGTTAAATTCCAAAGTTACCTCTGAGGTGAAACCGTGACTTAACCTGTTAAATTCCAAAGTTACCTCTGAGGTGAAACCGTGACTTAACCTGTTAAATTCCAAAGTTACCTCTGAGGTGAAACCGTGATTTAACCCGTTAAATCACCAAATCACTTTAGAGGTGGCCTCATTTCTTCGATTAGAACACGGGATGAATTCTGGACCAAGGTGGGAAAAATCACATGAATTGCAGTTCTGGCATTTACAGTCTCATAGCACGTTCCGGCCCATGACTGTCTTCCGGCATGGATAATGATTCGTTACCTTCAGTGGGGGGCTTTGTGGGGGGACTTTGTGCTCACTGAGCGAAGTCGAAGTGAGCACTGTACACGGCCCCTACCTCTATCTTATTCTTTTCAACCAATCAAAAAAAGCTTTGTCTGCAGGAACGAATATCATAGAAAAAGAGAAAGAGACCTTAAAAACACCAATATCACGTCACCTTCGAGGTCTTCTTCCTCCTGAATTTCACAATCTTACCTTCGTGGCCAGATGTTTCCTGTGTTGATGCTGATCTCGATTGTTCGTCATCACTCTGGCTCTGAGCGGCTGTCTTGTTTAAAACACCAAGCATGTTCCCGATACCCATCTTGAGCAGTCTCACCTCCTGGGTCCTGTCTGCGTTCTGGAATCGTCCCTTTATGACATGGGGAGGTTGAAGTTTAAGGACCTGGGAGACAGGGGGGAATGTGTCGAGACTGGCAAAATGCATCCACAGCCACTTTCCCAGCGGCTTCGCCTCCTCATCCATCGTGTAGCCTATACAGATACCATACCCTCTGAAAATCCACCCCTCTTCCTCTTTGATCTCCTGATTTTGAGGAGAGGGCCTCATCAGTATACAGAAAAGATCACCGTCAAAAGGAAAATCAACTGCCTGATCCAGAGTTGTGTATCTGGATGCCAGATCGATTATTTCATCCCTGGATAGACCCATGAGTACCTCGCTTTAAAAAGTGTACGATCGGAAGGGTGATCAGAATATGGAAAAGGGAATGGGAAGTATCAAGTGTTTTGTTTCGCTTAAACTAACTTGTTAGTTTAATAACTCGGAATCGGTATCGGAATCGAATCAAAATCTCAACCGCTTTCAGCGCCGATTCATTGTTTCGCGTCCGACATCATCCCGGACTTTCATCTCTGGCTTTCTATCTTATATGTTTGTCTGATTCTTAAACTACTGGAATTCGATGCCGACCCCGAGGCGGAAAACAGGCATTTATGGTTTCAAGTATAGGGTGTTAAATTTACCGCACTACACAATGAATATATGTTATAATGGAAATCATGAAACTGTTTGTTGAATTTCCCTCTCTCTGTAAGAGATTCCTCTGCATTACCGCTTTTTTTCTCTGCTGTGTGGAGGACCCTGTCACAGTCGATGACTATTCTCCTCCTGTTGTGTTTACAGGGCTTATTAACGGGGCATACGACAGTCTGGGAGGAAATTCGCAGTGGAGGAACAGTTGCATGATGGTGGAGGATACTTTACGGATGTTTTTTTTCTCCAACGAGTTCTGGGAAAAGAACAAGGTAAGGGACGGGGATCTTATTCGTATAGATATCTTCCCCAAAACTGATTCGACAGAAAATGATACTTTCCTGACAAACGGACGGGTACTGTTTCACATGGCAAGATATCTGAGTACCAATACCACATATAATATCTCCAGAAATGACAAGCAGAGCAAGGTAGAGATGGTTGTCAATAAGATGAATCTTGTCAGCGGGGGAGAGGTGGAATTCAGTGATATAATTATCCAGACCGCGCCTCTTATAGGCGGAGGGATGCTGGAGGTCACGGAGGCGAGAATAAAAGGAGTGATAGAATAAAATGCGTTATTTACCGATAATACTTCTTGTCCTTTTCACTGTATCTTTCGCTCAGAGCCCGTCCGGCATAGACAACCTTGACTGGGGCGCATCACCGGAGACTGTGCGAAACGCGGTCAATGCCCAGGGATGGCAGCAGGATCCGCTTGGAAATGAGTTCCCTGAGGGGCTCAATGTGACTGTTTACAGGGCAAACTCAAGGATAGCGGGCTACGATGCAAGCACGAGGTACTATTTCTATGATGGAAAACTATTCCAGACCACAGTGACTTTTAATTTTAACAGGTTAAAGAATTATGATTTTAATTACAACGTTTTCAGGAGTGTAAACGAATATTACTATGCGATCCGGAACAGCACCATATCATTTATAAATGACATCTACGATCTTCTTCAGAAAAAGTACGGCAAAAAGGAGCCGGTTTTCAAGGGACTCGATCCCAGACTGATGTTTGTAAAGCTGGACAGGTATGTAAAGCAGGAGAGATGGAACCTCAGGTATCATCCTTACGACTACTACACCCACATAGTTTCCTCATCCTATGCCCGATGGGACTTCCCGAAGACCAGGGTTGTCTTCTCTCTTAATCTCTCCGCTCCTGACAAGCGTTTCGACTATCGGCTCTCATCGGTGTCGCTTGACATGGAGAGGGAGATAAAGAAGAAGAGGGATGAGTTGTTGATGAAGGGACTGTGATACGAGTGTACGACAGTACGAGTGTACGAAAGTACGACAAGAGAACGCACAGTCTACTCTGTAGTTTTTGATGACGAATTACTTCCCTGAAAATGAATGTGTTAGCTCCTTTTATCAATTCTCAGGTGCGGTATTAATCCACTATAAAGAGAATTATTACCGTATAAGCATCATTTATAAAGGCCAATATGTATTTAAGAGATAAAGCGGGGGAAGTCTCCCTCCTGGCTTCAGCCCGCAGAAGACTGCGGTCTTCCGCCACCCCCTCTGTGTTGACATAGTGTAGTGCCAGACGGGAAACAGTTACAAGTCGGGCAGGGTTAGCTGGCTCCTTAATCTTTACTGGTGGAAGAAGAAACGATAATTATATACCGGATTTTCACTTCGTTCTTGTGCTCGTAATTGTAAAAAAGTCGTTTTTCTAACCATTATCTTTTGTAAACGATTATTAAGAGAGATTATCTTTTCTTCAGGTAAGCCGGTATAAAGAGAGATCTTTTCTGTGGATTTAAAGCAACTTGTACTATCCCTTTTTCGTTACGACCTTCTCTAACCCCAGTTCTTTCCCTTCCCTGCGACCTTCCTCTTTGAAAAATTCCTTGATTGATGATGACATTTTGTTTTCTCCGGTGATTATCTCGGTTTTAAGCCTTTCCAGTACCTTGTTTTTTAAGTCCATCGGGGCTGCAGAATCGATATAAAGAGCAAGCTCATCCACATATTCCCCATAATTGCTGACATCCTCCACATCTGCAATCTCCTTTAAGATTACGATAATTTGGTCGATTTTCTTTATTATTGCTCTTGTCCTTACATACTTAAGTATTTTAGAAAAGGTTAAGATGATATCTCGGGTTGGGGGCGAAATATGAGAATCAATGAAGTACGGGCTGTTTTACTCTTTGCGGCAGTAATGACCTGTATGTGTAATAATAGTGATATTGTCGAAAACAGCCTGTAATTAAAAGAATAAAAGCAGATACCAGGCTGGATACCGATTTTCAAGAATTAACAAAAAAATGTGTCCTAAATTGCAATAACACACAGTTATTGTCAAAAGAAGAACTGCTTGATATTATTGATAAAGATTATAGATGCAGTAGTAACGGAAGTTGTATCATTTGTTGTCATAGCAAAATCTTCATTAAAGGAGGCCGATTAACTATTTTTAGGTGGCTGGTTTTGAAGTGCCCATAAGTGGCTGGTTTTCAAGTGCCCGGCGACACATTTGGATCGTGATTTCACTGCTGATCTTAAAACCAGGATATTGACCGGAATAGAGGAAAGTCCCATTGTTAAGGATATTACAAAACAATATGCTGCTAAAATAAAACAATCGCTTGGATTAATGTAAATTCTTATACCCACATACTTCCGGATCGGACTACGCTGTTACTACCCTCTTTATCAATTATTTTACTGGAAAAAACAGAGTTTAGCATTTATAAAAACATACCTTGTAACCCAAAAAACTCTGGCAATTCCCCTCACCAAATACTATTTGATTATATAAGTAGTTTCGCCAATCTCTCGTTTTCAGGGTATAGTTTTCGGAAATATCGCAATGGAAAATTGCAGTTCATTCTCTAAACCCCTTGTCATCCCGGTGACCACTATATCCGTCAATTTAATACTGGAAAACGAAAACCCGGTCTCTGCCTTCCATGGCGCCACTTTCCGTGGAGGATTCGGGTATACACTTAGATCACTGGTATGTGTAACAGGAAAGAAAACCTGTGAAAACTGCCTCTTTTTAGAAAGCTGTGCTTACTCTTTTCTTTTTGAAACCCCGCCTCCTCCCAATTCGGTAAGGATGGCAAAATACAGGGCTGTGCCGCACCCTTTCGCAATGGTCGCATCACAGGAAAAATCCTCTCTTAAAGTAGATCTGAAACTTTTCGGAGAGGCATACAGATATATTCCTCATTTTATTTACACGCTTAACAAGCTGGGGACAAAAGGGATAGGGAAAAACAGGACTAAATTCACTGTAAAGGATGCTCTCTGGGATGGAAAGGTTATCTACAGTGAAAAAAGCACCAGTGTGGAACCTGGAATAACCCCATTAAGAGTCACAGTGATCCCCGGTGAACCGAAACAGGGAAAGATCAGGCTCAGATTTGTCACGCCTTTGACAATAAAAAAGGACGGAAAAGAACTTCTTCGATTCGACAAAAAAGCCTTCTTTACCAGCCTCCTGAGAAGAATCACCAATCTTAATGCTTTCTACGGTGTTGATAAGAGCATAAATATCGATCCTATGATCTATCTGAAACCGGTTGAGGGCTTGACAGTACAGGATAGCATGAGGGTGGAAAACCGGACACGTTTCAGTACAAGGCAGAAGAAGAAGCTCGATTATTCCGGATTGACCGGAGAAGTAACTATAGAGGGGGAAACTGGTACCCTGTTTCCGCTATTAAGGGCAGGGGAGATCACAGGGGTGGGGAAAAATACGGTGTTTGGAAGCGGGGTGTATGAGATGGAGGTGCAGGGGTGAGGATGGCGGTGCTGTTAAATCATCAACTGACAGGTGAACAGAAAGAAAATGCCTGCAAAGACCTGAATATAGATGAATTTGTATTAATGCCAAAGGAAATAGCTGATATATGGAGTAACAGCGATCCATCCGACTGTTCTGTGTTGGCCTATATAAAGAAGGTTATCGGATGGTTAGAAGAATCCACATCACTTGGCGATTATGTGATTGTACAAGGTGACTATGGACTTACATTTGCGGTAGTCGACTGGTGCCTTGACAATGGCCGTAAAGCTGTATATGCAACAACTGAGAGGATTGCAAAAGAAAGTCGTGATGAAAATATAATCAAAGTACAGAGAGAGTTCAGGTTTGTTAGATTCAGAGAATACCAGAGACCAGAAAAATTGCGGAAATAAAACAGGGAGAGACTTTATGTCTAACAAATTTATTGCATTTCTGGGTACAAACATTTACAAAAGATGTAACTACTGTTTCAGTGATAACACAGTTGTAAAAGGTGTAAGGTTTATCCAGGAAGCGGTTATTTCACATGCTTGTAAAGATTGGAATAAAGAAGACGAAATATTGGTTTTTTTGACAAAAGATGCGGAAAAGAAAAACTGGAAGGATGGTGGTCATAATAAGGAAAAAGATGAGTATGGTCTGCCAATCAATGGTTTGGAAACACAACTGAAAACTTTGAATCTTAAAGCACGAATTAGACCTGTTACAGATGTTCCTGAAGGAAACAGTGAGAAAGAAATTTGGGATATCTTTTCCATTGTTGAGAGAAATATAGAAAAGGGAGATACACTCTGGTTTGACATAACACATGGCTTCAGATCTCTTCCTATGCTGGTAATGGTACTTCTCCAGTATCTAAATACATTGAAGAACATTAATGTAGGTGGAATATTCTATGGAGCCTTTGAAACTCTGGGGGCAATTAAAGAAGTAGAAAGCTTCCCCCTTGTGACTAGAAATGCACCGGTATTCAATCTAACAGCTTTCCATGCAATGCAGACGTGGGCGGCCGGGGTTGATGTATTTAACAGGTTTGGTGATGCAGGGAGAATTAAAGAGGCCTTGAGAGAATATTGTAAACCATTATTGAAAGAATCCAAAGGGAAAAACCCTACTGCAATAAGAATGAGAGGTCTTGCGGAAATTCTTGATAAAACGGGTTTGCTTTTTGGTACAGCACGGGGTTCAGAAATAGTAGAGGGTGGTAAGTTCCGTGAAATTAAAGATATTGTCGGTGAATTGCGTGATGATCAGAATGTATATCCACCACTTAAAACGCTCATGGAGACGATATCCGCGAAATTTGCTGATTTCAGGGAAAATGATATTGTTAACGGGTTTACTGCAGTAAAATGGTGTATCGACCATGACCTGATTCAGCAGGGCATTACTCTTCTTCAGGAAACTATTATTACTTGGATTTGTGAAGAAAACGGGTTTAATTGGCAAATAAAAGATAATAGAGAACTTGTTTCCTGTGCATTTAATATAATTGCGCAAAAAATACCTAGTGTGAAATGGAATAAGTTATCCAGTGAAAGGTCTGAGGATTCAATAAAGATCCAGGAATCTATCGGTCTTAAAAAAGACCTGACTGCCAATTACAGCAGGCTGTCAGAACTGCGCAATGATATAAATCACAGTGGATATCGTGATAATGCAAAGGGTGTGGAAAAGTTTAAATCGGGGCTGAAAGAAATTTTTGAGGATGTTATGAAAATTGTAAATGGGAAATGAACTTTAAATAGTAGAAAAATGAATTGAGGTGGATATATGACTGAAAATGTTTTTGTATCGTCTTTTGCTGGTTTACTACATGATATTGGCAAGCCTCTGCAGAGAAATGACAAAGGCGATTTCTCTAAACTAAGTGATTCTGCAAGGAATCTTCAGACACTTACAGGAAGAGGCGGTAACAGCTACAGTCATTGTTTATGGACTGCACAGTTTTTTGAAAATAAAGCTGTAAATTCAATTTTGTTCGATAATGCAGGCATTATCAATTCATCGGTTCTTGCTGCTGCTGCATACCGGCACCACAATCCTGACAGCGACAATGTTATTCAGCAGATAATTCAGCTTGCAGACTGTTCAAGCGCAGGAACAGACCGTGAGCCGCCAGATGAGGAAAATGAGCAGGGAAGAAAAAATAACAGCCTTAGATATTACGAGCGCCCATTACAATCAATATTCTCCAGGGTTGCAATTGAGGGCAGACCGGCGGTACAGGCGCATTTCTATGATGCCTGCAGTATAAATCAGGATGAAGCATATAATCCTTCTTTATTTGAAAAACCTGTGTCATACAAAAAAATTGTAGATGGTTTTGTGGATGAATTCAGTAAAATCCGAATAAAAAACAACCGGAATGTTTTTCTGGATACAGTTGCATCACTTGTGGAAAAATGGTTTTCCTGTGTTCCCTCATCAACAGTTGAAGAATACGCTGATATTCCTTTATCTGATCATCTGCTTACTGCTTCGGCAATTGCAGCAGTGCTATGCAGGGGTTGGGAAGAGACGAAAGTGAAACCGAACAGCCAGACAAAACTGTTGCTGGTGTCTGGAGATTTCAGCGGCATACAGAATTTCATCTTTGCTTTAGGCGGCGAAAGTCAGAAAAGTGTAGCTAAACTTATAAGAGGCCGCTCATTTATGGTTACGATGTACTGTAAACTTGCTGCAAGGCTTGTAACTGATCTTTGTGGCCTGCCTTCGTTATGCTGTATAAGTGCAACTGCCGGACGGTTCCGAATTCTTCTTCCTGATACTCCAGGGATAAGAGAGAAATTAAAAGATGCAAAGAGGATGGTTACAAATTGGGCTTTCAGTAATTTCTTTGGTGATTTGAAAATACTTATAGATGATGGGGAGCCGTTTACCGTCGAAGAATTCAAAATGGACAGGTTCAGAAACGTTCTTTTCCGTTCTTCAAAAAGAATAGCAGGAGAGAAGGAAAAATGTTTTCAATCAGTTCTGACTGAAAGTACAGATAATTGGATTGACAGAAAAAGATGGGCTTCAACAGAGAAAATTACCTCCTGCAGCTTGTGTGGCCGCGAACCGGCAGATCCCAGAGATAGAGTTGGAAAAAACTGCTGTGAATTCATAGATATCGGGAAAAATCTGACCAGAGAAAGAATTATAAATGTTAATGAATCTTCGGATGGTATTTATAGCCGTTACGAAGTATTGTTTGGTAAACCAGTTGATACCGGTGCATGTGCTGCAATATGGGAAATTAACAATATTTCAAAAAAAAGTAAAGAACAGGATACTATTCTTCCGCAGCTCAATTATTCAAATGTTGTTCCGGTTGCTGAAAAAGACGATGATGATTCCGGGGAAAATGAACTGGTATGCAAAAGTTTTGATAAAATGGCAGACACAGCGGAAGGGTTCAATGCTCTTGCAGTTTTGAAGGCAGATGTTGACAACATGGGTTATGTTTTTTCAAGTGGGTTTGGAAATTCCAGCAGCATTTCGAGAAATACTGCAATATCACGAATGTTGAATCAGTTTTTTGCATTTAAGGTACCATCGATGCTTCTGGATGAAAAATATAATAACCTTTATACAGTGTTTTCCGGTGGTGATGATCTGAGTATAATAGGCCCCTGGAATAGAATAATAGAGTTTTCAACAGAGCTGCAAAAAGCTTTCAAGCATTGTACAGGAAGCAATCCCTCATTTACCATTTCTGGTGGAATTTCACTTTTTAAAACCGGATTTCCAGTTTACAGAGCAGTGGAAAACGCAGATGCAGCACTGGAAAGGGCAAAAAATGACGGACGTAACAGAGTTAATCTGTTCGGGTTATCGATGTTGTGGGAGAGTGAATTTGATGAACAAATAAGATTCATGGAAGATTGGAAGCAGTTCATTAACAAACATGGCGGTGAAAAAGGTGATACACACAAATGGTCGTCGATGCTGTACCGGTTCCTTAAGTACTGGAAACAGTATGATGAATTGGAAGATAATGATATTGAAAAACTTGCACATCGTTTCAGATTTATCTATGACATAAGGAGAAATATTCCTGCTATAAAGAATGGAGAAAAATGGCCTGGAGAGGATGAGCCTTTAAAGAGTTTACAAGTTGATTTAATGGGTAATCATGACTTTGAAAAGCGCAAATTATTCCAATTCCTAAAAGTTGGAATAAGCCTGGCGCTCTATAGTACGAGAAGAAAAACAAATAACAACTAATACTGGAGGGAATCATGAACCAAAATTACCACGGGAACAGGACGGCTGGTTATTCCCGAAACCAGATGCAGGAAAGTATAAAAATTGACTATCCTTCTCTGGATAGTAAAGAATTGCTGGGCGATGATGCTTATAAGCTAGCAAAAGATATAATGGATAAATGTAAAAATAGTAAAAATAAAAATGACAAATTAACAAAAACACAGATTAGAAGGTTTTATTCGGAAGTGAAAAACATAGAAAGAACCTTACCTGAAGATGTGAAAACAATCGATGATTCCGTTTATGGACGGATAAAACTTATAAAAGCTAAAGCTGCTTATTCAACAGCAAGAAAATCAAGCAAATTGCCTGAACCTTTTTCTGATTTTATAGGGCACTATATTGATGAGATTAAAATTTCTGAAGGATATGAAAAAGCATTTAAGAACTTCAAAAAATTCTGCAAACTTTTTGAAGCATTTGTAGGGTATTCTTATGGAATGGGTCTTCCCGATTAATTGACTAAAAAGGAGATAAAAATGAAGCTATTAGGTTTAATAAAACTTAATTCGAATATTGTTGTCATAGACGGTCTTGCAATAGGAAGTGGGAGAGATGACATAGAAATAGGGGGGCTCGACAACCAGGTTGTTCGCAACCCTTGTAATGGTGCCCCTTATATTCCAGGTTCATCGGTTAAGGGAAAAATGCGATTCTTGGCTGAATGGAGACTTGGAAGGTTCAACAGCAGTAAAGGTTCGGTTTGCGATTGCAATAATGAGGACTGTGAAGTATGCAGAATTTTTGGCACTTCACAGAACGAGCATAAAAATGGCCCTACTCGGCTGCTGGTACGTGACAGCCAACTGAAGGGAGAGTATGATCCGGAAAAACAGATCGAAATAAAATACAGTACTGCAATAAACCGGCTTACAGGGACTGCCAAAAACGGTTCACTGCGAAACATGGAGCGAGTTACTCCAGGTACCACATTCTATTTTGAACTTGTTTACCGGTTTTTTGATACAGGCGATAATGGCGAAAGAGATAAGAAACTATTTAATGTTGTAAAGAAATGTCTTAAATGGCTCGAAAACGATACCCTTGGAGGTTCCGGATCACGCGGATGTGGTAAAATAGCCTTCAGAGAGATAGTACTTAGCGGCCTTGAGCAGGGTGAATACCCTGACACCGATGCGCTTCTGGCCAATATACCTGAGTGAGGGAGGCTTGAGAAATGATATTAAAAGTAACTGTTGAGCCTCAGGGGCCGGTAGGTACACCTATCCGCTCAGATACTCTCTTTGGGCATTACTGCTGGGCTGTGGCTCTCAACGAAGGTGAAAAAGGGATAGAGGGAGTCATCAATAGAGCATTAAATGGAGTTCCTGATATTGTGTTCTCAGATGGCTTCCCTTCCGGATACCTGCCTTTGCCAATTGGACTGATGTCAAGATTCTTTTCTCCAGGAAAGGATGCAGGAATCGGTGAACATCAGAAATGGAAAAATCTTAAAAATGCAAAGTGGGTTAAAAGAGATTCTGCAGAAAAAGCAGTGTGGAAATTAACAGAGATCCCTGAAAATGATCTCTCAGATTCCATGCCTGAAAATGTTGAACTGCTGCGCAATACTATCCACAGAATTACCGGTACTAGCCTGCCCGAACATGGTTTATATCAGGTTAGTCAGGCATGGTACAAGGGGATCTGGAAAGAGGTGGATATTTATGCTTTTACAGTATTAGAAAAAGGCGCTTTTCAGAATGCAATCGAACTGATGTTCTCAACAGGGTATGGAAGAGATACTACAATAGGCACAGGTTTATTGAAAATAAAAAGTATAATTGAAGATAGTTTCACAATGGAAGGTTCAGGTTTGAAGTTTATGTCTCTTTCGAGAATGGTGCCTTGTGAGGATATTGACATGCACAGGTCACGATGGTCTGTTGAGGCCAAATACGGAAAATTGTGGCAGGGAACAGGAAACAGGAATCCTTTCAAGTTTCCGGTAATGCAGACTGTTCCAGGGTCTTTGTTTCATGCGTTAAATAATAAGGATTGTTATGGAAAAGTGCTGAGGGATATTCATAAAGATGACAATCGTATTATAGAGAACTGTATGGCTGTACCATACCCGCTTCCAGGGGACTTATATGGAAACGAGGAAAAAGATGGCTGAAAAGAGACTCTTCAGGAAATGGAATGTAAAGGGAAAAACAATGCTTCCGGTACATGTAGGGGCTGGGCAGGAAAATACTGTTGATCCACTGGAATATGTGGTCAAAGATGGCATGTTTTACCGTGTCGATATTGAAGGAATGCTTAAAAGTGATCAGGATTTTGCAGAAAAGTTTGTAAAAGCTTCAGAAAGCAGAGATCAGATTTTATCTCTTAAAAAGTGTATCCATGACAGCTTTAATCCCTCGATAAGGGAACAATGGGTGCATCGTGCCCACGTGTCAAAATCATTTAATGATATGTATAAAAAGAAATTATTCGATCTCAACAATCAGCTTCTTGTGCATTGTCTCCCCTTTTCAGGAACTGCGTATATACCCGGTTCAAGTATAAAAGGAGCTATTCGTACAGCAGTTCTCGATGAACTTGCAAGAGAAAAGGGATATAAAAATGTGAATGCAAAATTGAATAATGAAGCTGAAATAAGGAGATTAAAAGGCAACAAACTTGCTAATATGGCAGAATCAATAGTGTGCCTTGGGACAGGAAATATGAAACCTGATAATGATCCATTCCGTTTTATAAAGGTAACGGATGCGAAACTGCCGCCGGACAGCACTGAAATAGTAATGGTCAGGAATACTGTCACTGAGGGCAGAAAGGCAGGACCAATGGGAATTGATATGTTTGTTGAGGTGGTCAAAGAGAATGTTGATTTTGAATTTCAAATCTCAATTGCTTCAAAAGAATATATGCAGGACAAAAATGAGGTGTTAAGTAAATTCAGAAATATCAGTTGGATTATTGCTGCAACATTTAACTATCTCATTGACGAACCGGGTAATCTGATAAAGGAATCTGAGAAGTATTATGATGGAAAAAATGTTAGAGCATCCAATGCGATTGACCGGATTATCGATGATTACAATTCGCAGATGAACCGCGAAAATATTACCTATCTTCGAGTAGGTAGGTTTTCACATCTGGAATGTATGACTTTCAGTGATCGTCCTGCAAGCCCCATGGATACAGGCATGCATCTCTGCAGGATGAATGAAACTACACATAAAAAAGGATATGGCAAAACCCGTAACCTGATTGATGGCACAGTGCCGCTTGGTGTCATCAGATGCGAAATAAATAAAGGATAGTTTTTCAGTAACTCCGCTCTTTGACATTCCGGTTCTAAAGCACATACCTCCATAAATCTCGTGCCGGAAAAAACCATTTCCGGCACATTTCTCGCTACCTCTTTTCCCCTTCTCCCCCCACACCCCAAAGGAGCAGCCTATGTCCTTCCTCTATGTAGTCGAGCAGGGCGCATATATCCGCAAAAAGGGTCCTCATGTGCAGGTTATTAAGGAAGAGGAGGTGCTGGCGGACAGGGCCATGCGTGATGTGAAGTGCCTGGTTGTTTTCGGAGGAGTCCAGGTGACCTCTGAGGCCATGCTGGGGCTTCTGGATGCCGGTTGTGATGTCTCTTTTATGACTTTGAACGGGCATTTCAAGGGACGACTGGTGAGTGGAGCAGGAAAAAATTCAGTCTTGCGGGCTTTCCAGTACGAAACTTTCACCGATGAATCGAAGCGCTTTGAATTTTCTAAAAGATATGTCACAGCCAAGATCAGAAACGGCATGGATGTTCTCCAGGATTACCACCACAGCGGACACAGCGAATTTGTTTTCAGTGAGAGGGCCTCTCTGCAGGAGATTCTGGACCATATTGAATCCAGAGCGCAGAATATTCAATCCCTTCTGGGGTACGAAGGGGCGGCAGCCAGGTTCTATTTCGGGGCCTTTGCCAGATGTCTGGGGCATGGAAGAGTTTTTCCGGGGAGAGTGTTTTATCCCTCAACCGACCCTGTAAACGCGCTTCTTTCGTTTGGCTACTCCTTTGTGACCAGGGAACTTCAGGCGATCCTCGAGGCCATGGGGTTTGATCCCTATATAGGTTTTTTTCATGAAATAAGCTATGGAAGACCGTCCCTCGCGCTTGATCTGATGGAGGAATTCAGGCATCCATTTGTCGACAGGCTTGTGCTGAGGCTTTTCAATAAGCAGATTCTGGATGACGATGATTTCCGCACCGAAGATAACGGCCAGGTTTTCCTGAAAAAAGATTCACTTAAAATTTTCATCAAACACTATGAAGAATGGGCAAATCTGGTGAACAGGGCCGGAAACGATGAAGGGGAACTGTCGTGGCGACAGGCCATCTGGCGTCAGGGTGAAAAACTCCGCCATGCCATAGAACACAACAGCGAGTATTTTCCCTTCTCCTGGAGAAATGAAGCCGGAAACAGTAATGGAAACGCCAGAGGGGCCGCACAGTTGTAAACTAGCCGGGGGGAAACCATGAAATACGTGATAGCCTTTGATATCGTCGATGACCACAGGAGATACAGGATTTCAAAAATCCTGCTGGAATACGGTTACAGGGTACAGAAATCGGTCTTTGAAGGATTCTTAAGCAGGGAGAGCCTCGACGAATGCAGAAAGAAGCTGCTAAAGATTATAGATAAGGGAACCGATTCCCTCCGTTTCTATCAGATGTGTTCCGGATGCGCGGAGCATGTGGAAGAACTGGGAAACGGGCCGGTCGTGGAACAGATTAAATAT
>JAAYIG010000118.1 GCA_012523595.1 Fibrobacter sp. | reverse complement strand
TATCTTCATTATATCACCTTTTGAGTGTTCATTTATTTTCAGTTATTATGTGTTTTTCACCTATAATTTACTGTATTAAATGACTCAAAAGGTGTTTTTTTATGTAAATTTATAGTCCAATTTAGGTCTTATCCGGTTTACAATATTCGTTTCTTCTTCCACCAGTAAAGATTAATAAGCCAGCCAATGGTACCCGACTTGTAACATTTTCCCGCAGAGCACAATACTACGTCAACACAGAGGTGGTGGCGGAAGACCCGCCTACGCTAAGAAGCTACGGCGGGAAAATCCTGGACCTCTGCGGGCTGAAGACAGGGGGAAACCTCCCTCGCCTTATCTCTTCAATGATTTGATTTTTAACAATCCTGCACATGCCCTGATATATTGTGATAACTTGCCCTCTCAATTCGTGCTCGTAATCGAAAAACAATCCCGGGTTATCCTACAGAAGCAATCAGATGAAAAACATTCGATACCGATTCCGACCCCGATCTCAGAAACAAATATCGGTGTCTTCAAATAATATGCTCCAATTAGTTAAGTTAACCGGACATTACTATCTTACCTCCAATTGTACTATATTCTATATCATTAAATCTTTATTAACTTTCCCGGTAACATTTCCAGAGGAGATTATATATGTCCAGATCAGTCACATCCATTATCCTTGCAGGGGGACAGGGACGCAGGCTCCACCCTTTGACTCAATCACGTTCTAAACCAGCAGTACCCATCGGGGGAAAATTCCGCCTGATCGATATTCCCATAAGCAACTGCCTGCACCACGGGATCCGCACAATATGGGTTCTTACCCAGTTTGCCTCTGAATCCCTTCACCGTCATATTTTCCAGACTTACAGGCTCGATACATTCGCAGGGGGATTTGTCTCAGTTCTTGCCGCCTCACAGACTGTTGACAGCAAAGGATGGTACCAGGGGACAGCAGATGCAGTCCGGAAAAATATTTCCAATTTCAGAATGACAGGCGAAAATGTGCTGCTTCTCTCCGGGGATCATCTTTACAGGATGGATTTCAACAGATTTCTTGAATTTCACAACGCAAATGACGCCGATATCTCTTTGAGTGTAGTCCCTGTTGAGCGGTCAAAGGTACGGGAGCTTGGAATCATGAAGCTCGATTCCCAGTTCCGGGTTTCTGATTTTGTGGAGAAACCTGTTGATGATGCTGTTGTAGATGAGTTTGTAATTCCAGAGGAACTGCGCACAAAAAAAGAGTTCAGCGGGGCAGGTCCGGAGAAAACTCACGTGGGATCCATGGGGATCTACCTATTCAAAAAGAAAGTGTTGTTTGACATTCTGGGAAAATATGACTATGATGATTTCGGTAAACAGATAATTCCTGCCGCAATCTCCAACTACCGGGTATTTGCCTATCCATTTACAGGATACTGGGAGGACATCGGAACAACAAAGGCCTTTTTTGACGCCCACATCGACATGACCAAACCGGTTCCTCCGTTCAACTTTTATGATCAGCAGAAACCAATCTTTACCCATGCAAGATATCTTCCGGCAGCCAAAATTAACGGTTCCACAATAAATTCCTCCATAGTATGTGAGGGATCGATGATACAGGACGCTACCATTTCCGACAGTGTCATCGGGCTGAGATCCGTGATAAGGCCTGGAAGCAAGCTCTCTAGGGTGATTTTCATGGGTGCTGATTTTTACGAAAAAGAGCGTAATGACGGGCATGGGCTTGGAATAGGCCACAACTGTGTCATCGAGAACGCTATCCTTGACAAAGATGTGCGCATAGGTGATGATGTGCAGTTAGTCAATAGAGAGGGGATAAAGAACGGTGAACGTGACGGAATCGTCATCCGTGATGGAATTATCGTTGTTCCCAAATCAGCACAGATTCCATCCGGGTATATTCTTTAATATACACCGCTTACCTGACAGCCTTTTTTTCAGGGTCGGTGCCGGTATCAGTATCGATACCAGCACCTCATTACCCTAATTTTTAAAGTTCATATTTTTATCTTTCTTTCCAATGCAGGATGTGTGGATAATCCAAATATTGAACTGTGCTATAAAATATCTATCCTTATTACCAATTCCCATACAGATTCCGTCGTAAAGAACGTCAGGATGAGCGATTCGGCTAAACCACTGTTTTAACTGATGCTACTAAAGTTTATATTACTTTTCTGTAGACAACTACATCTCTGGCTGCTCGCGGTGGCAATGTATATATTGAAATTTCCGGAGTAATTTTATTAACAAACTGGAGCCAGCAGCAGTTCCCGAAGTTTTACAGAGTATCCATCAATAACAAAATCTATGGGTAAGGAAAGGAAACAGCTATGAACCAGTATGAAGTAGAAGTGTTTAATACCGTTGGATCTTTTCTGGGAGCTTATGCAGGTAAGGACATCAATACATGCCTCTCCTATATCGCTACAGGGATGCCACTGCTTATAATGGGTACCAATGATGATGAAATCATCACATCCTATGATGAAATCAGGGATGCTTTTGAGGCGGATATTTCTGTGATGGAGAACGTTTCCTGGGGCGAGGTGCGCTACAGCTATGTAAAGGCGGAAAACTCCCTTGGGAGTGTTCTTGTTGAACTTCCTATTAATTTCACAAACCAGGGAACAGAAAGCAGTGTGCTTTTCCGTTATGCTCTCACTCTGGTACGGCAGGGAAATGAATGGAAAATCTGTGCCTTTTTGACTAGTGTTCCCTATGAGAGTGGAGCCGGATCCTGAACAAATTTGTAAATATTTAACATCTTATAAAAAAAGCGGAACCCACAGGGTCCCGCTTTTTTTGTCGAATTTTACTTCTGATTCAGATTACAGCTTCATCAAAGCCTGCATCAGGATAGCGGCGATAAGCGAAAGAATCGCGTAGAATTCAGGGAACGCCGCCAGAATCATGGTGTTTCCGAAAACATTGTGTCCCTGTCCGATAGCCTCGACACCATTGGCACATACTCTGCCCTGGTAGATCCCGGACAGCATACAGGCGATACCTATCGCCAGACCGGCGCCAAGGACAACCGCACCCTGAAAAAGAGACAATTCAGGATTGACCAGGCCATTGTAAAGGAAAAATCCTACGAACCCGTAGAGGCCCTGTGTACCTGGAACAGCAGTAAGAACCATACCGCTTCCAAAAGCTTCAGGTTTCTTCTTGAACATCCCCAGAGTTGCAGAACCCACTATTGATGTTCCAATAGCCGAACCAATTCCAGCAAGTCCGACCATCAAGCCCAGCCCGATCATTGCAATTATATATCCCATCTATGAGCCTCCTTTGATCATGATTATATGTGGGATTATTGAACTGATTTCAGGTTTTTAAAAGGATTGTAAGGCTTTCCCCCGCCTTTAAAACCAAGGCTGCCGTAAAATTCTACAAATGTCAAGCGAAGGGGGTGGACAAAAGATCCTATCATAGAAAGTGCAAGATTTAAAGTATGTCCTAAAATCAGTACCAGAATTGTCGCCACTATCATTGGCGATCCATATTCAACCTGCCCGTCACTCTTGGTTATAAACATGAAAGCGATATAGTTGAAAGCAGACGCAAGAAGTCCGCCTGCAAGCCCCAGAGCAAAAAGACGAAGATATGAGAGAGCATTTCCTATGATCCCACTTACATACTGGTAAAGCTCCCATAAACCAATGAGCGGTCTGAAAAATATCTTCATCTGCAGGTTATTAAACAGCATGAAAAGCGCCAGAGAGATGAAGAAGAGCACTTTCGAAAGCCCCGGAGAGAGTGCAACAAGCAGACTTCCGATCTTGAGCGGTCCAATAACCAGCTGATGCATCTCCAGAAATTGTGCATGCGCCGCAATCATCAAACCTGTAAGAAGCATTCCAAGGGAAGCTATCGGCTGTATAGCACTCTTAAACCCCTCCTGAATCGCACTGTTGATAGCATTAAGCATCATACCAAATAAAAGCTGAACTATTCCTATTACAATCGCAAAGGACATCATCGGAAACTGCTGCCCATGGTCCGTTTCAATCGGACTGAGTGGCGAGAAGGTATTTACACCCCTGGAAAAATAGGCAGATCCTTCGGCAATTCCCTCTCCTCCGAAGATAGTATGTCCAAAGAAACCGTTGAGCAGTATCCCGGCTGTTGCGGTAGAAAGCCCTAAGACAGTAATCAGAAGTGTCAATGGCCTTACTTTTTTTGGCGCCAGAAAAGTACCGATAAGACCAGCGGCAGTCAGGATTAATCCATAACCAAGGTCACCCAGACACAATCCAACAAATATCATAAAGAAAGGAGCAAAAAACGGTGTCGGGTCCAGTTCCCAGTAATCAGGAAATGAATAGATTTTCATGATCGGTTCGAAGAGCCTGGAAAAGGGTCCGTTCTTAACCTTTATGGGTACTGTTTCGCCAGGCTCCGGTTCACTGATTTTATACCAGGCTGAGAATTTTTGCAGGTAGGAATTGGCATCCTTTTCCTTGTCAATCGGGACCCAGCCCTTCATGTGCAGCAGTTTGCCTGATGCATGTCCCTGCATCGAGAGCTGCGCACGCTCGTAATTCAGCAGATTCTGTTTCTCTACCCGGAAAGTCTCAAGGAGATCCAGGCTGGAAACCATCTTCTCCATAGAGCTTTCTATTGATTTGAGACTTGCATTCAGAGACTTGATTTTTTCCTGTATCGCAGAGAGCGAGACGTCGGGAAGACGGATCTCTTCGGCATCGATCTGAAGTGGCTCACCCCGTTCAATAACCACAAAGAAAGCCTGCCCATTTGCACTTGAGATCAACTGTAAAGGAATCTTTGATTTATCAAGACTGTCATACTTCTTCTGAACCATCGAAAAGAAACGGATCTTTATTCCAGCGGGCAGAAGCTTATTTACAGATGCAGGTTCGAAATTTCCCCACGGCTGCAGCATCGCTGCATCTTTTCTCAGGGCAGCTATCTCCTGAGTGATCTTCTCCCTCTTCTCCTCATACTCTTCGAATCTCTTCAGTACCTCAACAGGATCACCATCCCTGGACTGAACAGCAGAGATCTCTTTCGCTTTCTGGATTTTTTTCAGTGATGAGATAACACGCTCACATGTCCTGATCTGACCGGCAAGTTCTGAAACTCTTGGACTTTCCGAGTTTTCAGGCAGTTCCTCGATATGCACCACTCCCAGGGAGCGCAGTGAATCCAGAAACTGTTCCCGTTCTTTATAGTAGAGCAGAAGCTCGAGACGTTTCATTTTTACTATCATTTTACAGCCTCCGCCTCGGCAATCTTGGCCTTGAGAATCTTTTGTGAAGATTTTGACAAATTCTCTTCATCCTCGAGAAAACGTTTAATTCTCCTTATCGCATCCCTGTACTCCGGGATCTGTACCTTCTCGTAAAGGTTAACCTTCTGAGTAGTTTTCTTACGGGCAAATTCGAGAATATCCACTTTTTTCCTGGCAAGATCCAGCGATATTTTGAGGCTTGCAAGGTTCTTGAGAATCTCGATCCCGGATGGGACCCAGGCAGGAAGAGAAAAGGCGCTGTAGCGCTGAAGATCGAATTTCACTTCACGTAGAACCGGAGTCTTTACACCGGCGATCTTTTTAAAATCTGTATCGACACGCGATACTTTTATGATCCCTGCCGGTATCTCTTTCCACAAGCGGTGAGTGCTTGAATGAGCATTGTACTGCTCCTGGAGCTCCCGCTCTATCACCATCACCTGTTCTTTGGCTTTTTTCACTTCCAGCCGCAGCGCTGATTCCTTGGCAACAAGGGTGGGAAGAGCGTTCTCACGCACCTTGAGCCCCTTGTTAAGCTGCTGGAGATATGTCTTGTTATATTGAAAGTTAAGAGCCATCAGTTACCTCTGTACTACTATGATTCTGTCACCACCCATTTTGACATCCGGCAAACCTCCGGATATTATTCTGCACCAACCCAGTGCTTTTCCATCAATTCCTGCTTAATACCTACTTCGTCCTTTGTGAAATATTTACCGAAGAGAGCCCATGCCGAATCAAGCATCGAATCAACCTCAACATTGATATCGATAGCCAGGAGCTGACGGGAGTACTCCCGTGCAAAATCCAGGGTACGGCGGTCGTATTCGGTAAGGTCGAACCCGTTCTCAAGCTTTGTTCTGGCATTGGCCGCATCAGCATAAAGACGGATTGCGGTGTTCATGACCTGAGGATGATCCGCACGGGTCTTCTTACCGATAACAAGCTGTTTCAGACGGGATAAGCTTCGGAACGGATCAACGATAACTTTCGCGATGTCGGTATCACGACGCAGGTAAAGCTGTCCCTCGGTGATATATCCTGTGTTATCAGGGATAGCATGGGTGATGTCACCTCCTGACAGGGTGGTAACAGCGATAATAGTTATCGAACCGCCATCAGGGAACTGCGCCGCCTTTTCGTAAATCTTTGCAAGATCACTGTAGAGTGATCCGGGCATACTGTCTTTAGATGGAATCTGATCCATACGGTTTGACACGATAGAGAGAGCATCAGCGTAAAGTGTCATGTCTGTCAGCAGACAGAGGACCTTGGCCTTGTGTTCCACAGCGAAATACTCTGCTGCGGTGAGAGCCATATCCGGCACCAGAAGACGTTCCACAGGGGGGTTGTCGGTGGTGTTAACAAAGGCGATAATCCTGTCAAGTGCCCCCGCATTGTCAAACAGGGTCTTGTAATAGAGATAATCGTCATTGCTCATTCCCATACCGCCAAGAATGATCACGTCGGCCTTTGCTCTGAGAGCCACTGTGGCCATAACCTGATTGAAGGGCTGGTCGGGATCTGCAAAGAACGGTATCTTCTGACCGGTAACCAGTGTGTTGTTAAGATCGATACCCGCGATTCCGGTTGCGATCAGTTCAGAGGGCTGTCTACGGCGAACCGGGTTGACCGACGGTCCTCCGATTTCCACCTCTTTACCCTCGATATCCGGTCCCCCATCGATAGGCTGACCGTAGGCATTGAAAAAACGCCCCTTGAGCTCGTTTGAAACTTTCAGTGTAGGGGGCTTTCCGAGAAACACCACTTCCGCATCAGTTGCCACACCCTGGGTACCTGGAAATATCTGCATGGTGATTTTCTTTCCGGCAATTTTCACGACTTGTGCCGGACGGCCATCCACCAGTGCCATCTCCTCATTGGAAACACCCTCGGCCTCAACTGTGCAGGTGGCCTTGGTCACATTTTCGATATGAGTATAGATCTTCTGAAATGCTTTGGTCTTCATTCTGTTTCTCCTCTCAGCCCGCCGCCTGTGTTTCAAGTTCACTTACTTTTCTCTCTTCAAGCGTCGCGTTGAGCTGCTCTTCCAGACTGGTGAATTTTTCGCTCTTGAATTCCTGATAATTCATCTGCTTTAAAATGTTGATGATTTTCTTGAAATAGGCGCCAATCTCCTCAAAACCGTCAAACCGGAAATCGCTGTTGCATATTTCAAGAATTTTGTTTACCATGTACTGCTGTCGTTTCATCGGTGTGGATGAATCAATCTTGTCAAAAGCATCCTGCTGAAGAATAACAAAGTCGATAATTTCCGATTTGTTGAAAGTGATATGATACTCCAGCGGAACCCCGTCATCACCAAGGATGTTTATCTGGTCACGAGTCTCTTTACCGCGCAGGAGTATGTCCTTCAACTGCATAACCTTGTCAACCCAGCCGGATTCCATTGTTTTGTCAAGGTGCTCGATTACCTCGGGATACTCCAGATACTTTGAATAACTGTCGATCGGATCGACAGCAGGATACCGTTTGCTGTCGGCGCGGCTCTGGGAGAGCGCATAGAAACAGCGTGCTGCCTTTTTGGTAGATTCTGTTACCGGCTCCTTCAGGTTACCGCCCGCAGGGCTGACAGTACCGATAAAGGTGATTGAACCGGTCTGGCCGTTGTTCAGGCTGACAAAGCCGGCTCTTGAATAGAAGTTTGCCACAATCGCAGAAAGATCCATCGGGAAAGCATCAGGACCCGGGAGCTCTTCCATGCGGTTTGACATCTCACGAAGCGCCTGCGCCCAGCGGGAAGTCGAATCGGCAAGGAGAAGAACCTTAAGCCCCATGGTACGGTAGTATTCAGCGATTGTCATACCTGTGTAAACGCTGGCCTCACGGGCAGCAACCGGCATGTTCGAGGTATTACAAATAATAATTGTACGCTCGATGAGTTTTCGTCCTGTGCGGGGATCGTCAAGTTCAGGGAATTCTGTAAAGATTTCCACCACCTCGTTTGCGCGCTCACCGCAGGCGACAACTATGATCAGGTCAGCCTCGGCGTATTTGGAAAGCGCGTGCTGAAGAACTGTCTTTCCGCAGCCGAAAGGCCCGGGAATAAAACCTGTACCGCCTTCTACTATGGGATTGAGGGTATCGATTGTACGCTGGCCCGTTTCCATGATTTTAAACGGACGAGGCTTATTCTTGTAGCACTTGACTTCCAATTTGACAGGCCATTTCATGGCCATTGTAAGCTCACGCTCATTGCCGTCGGAATCAACCACAACAGCGATAGTGTCCAAAACCGTATAGTCACCCTCAGAAACGACGGTTTTTACAGTGCCGGTCCCCTGATAATTGAAAGGCACCATGATCTTGTGATCGATCCACCCCTCCTTGACACTCCCCAGCCAGTCACCGGCTGAAACAGAGTCTCCCACTTTGATAAGGGGTTTGAAATGCCACTTCTTTTCATTATCGAGAGATGGGGTGTACTCGCCTCTTTTAAGGAACACCCCATCCATTGTATCGAGATCGTTCTGCAGGCCGTCATAGTTCCTGGAGAGCATCCCGGGACCCAGTGTAACCTCCAGCATGTTTCCGGTAAACTCCGCATCACAGCCCACATATAAGCCGCGTGTGCTTTCAAACACCTGCACGTATGCGTTCTTACCTGTAATTTTAATCACCTCGGCCATCAGCTTGGTGCCTTTAAGATCAATGTAACAGATCTCATTTTGAGCAACCGGCCCGTCGACCTCTATCGTGACCAGGTTAGCGACAATGCCGACCACTTTTCCCTTGGTGCTCATCGGTTTCCTCCGTTTAAAACAACATCTATACTTTTCAAATTTATCACTCTACCTTGATTTTACTGATTAAAGTATTCGTAAATCATAACGCGTGATCCAATACTGAGAAACCAGCTCTCAATTCCTCTGTGAGCTTCTCCAGTCTCTCCCTCCCTGTCTCAGGATCCAGAGCCTTCCATCTCTCAACCATCGCAAGCTTGATCGCAAAGGCCAGAACCTTCTCTATTCCGAAATAGGAAAAAGCGGTCAGGTCAGAGAGAGTCTCCCAGCGAATGGAGTCCAGCCCCTTTTCAAAATCAAGCAGAGTACCTCTGGAAAACGCCAGTACTCTCTCAGTCCAGGGAAGTATCGATGAGAGTCCGAAATCCGGAGCGCTTGAACGCAGAATCTGCTCCGCTACATCGTTACGCCCTATCATTACTGAGGAGATCGCCCGGTCCCGTTCAGTCGCCAGCTCATCAAAATGCTTCAGTCCCTTGCGACTGTTTATTCCAGCAGCAAGATTACGGATGTTCAATTCAAAAGTATACCACTCTCTGATGAAACTGTTGCTGTGCGAAGTGACTTCATCGAAAAACAACCAGTTAAGCTGGTCACGTACAATCAAGCCGGGGAACAAAGGATGATTCTCATGGTGTGCTTCCAGAAAAATCTGCATGTAGCGGGGAAGCCGCTCGGTGTTCTTAAGAGAGGATGTAAGCTCCTCTCTGGAGAAATTTCCTCTGGGATCAAACTCACCCGAGTCTTCCAACACAGCGACCAGGTTAACATTGTCAAAAGGGAGTCTGATCAGCTTGAGCAGTTTCTGGTCATCGGAAGAGACCTGCTCTTCTGTTTCCGCCATAAAATCACAGAAAGAGGGGATATTCTTTCCCTCATCCAGTGATATATCGGGCAACCCCGCAACGAGGAAATAGTAGCTGCCTGACATGATTACTCACCAAAGAGATATTTACGGGTTCTTGGACGCAGGTATTCTTTGAAGAATTCCTGAAAATCTTCATCTGTAAGGCTGATTCTGAAACTGCCGCCGACCGGTCCGATACGAAATCCGGATTTGATAGACTTTGAAAAGGCCAGGTCGATGCTTTTCTTGAGCAGATCAGAAGCACTCTTTTCAAAAGACTTCTGCAGTTCTTCCTGTTTGTTAGCAGGAAGCAGGACTTCGAGTCTGGGGACCTCGCCTGAGGAGACTTTCCAGTTCTGGATTACTGTGGAGATAAAGTCTTTGACATTTGAGGGATCGGCAAGAACCTGAGTGGTACCGTCTTCGATTACTTTGGCTGTTACCAGATCAAGGATCTGCTGCTTTATCGCAGAGAGTACCTGAGACCCACTGAGCTTCAATTCAGATTCAGTGTTTCTCTTCAGCTCTTCTGCCTGACTGCGTGCATCGGCAAGAATTTTTTCTGCCTGTGCCTTAGCCTCAGAGATAATTCCAGAAGCTTTTGCTTCTGCTTCAGAGATGATCTGGCTGGCTTTCTGTTCGCCTCTCTCCACACCTTCCTGGTATATTTTTTCAGTCAGTTCCTGGATTTTTTGTTCCATTGGCTTTCCCCTGAACGAATGTAAAAAGAACTATTCGATTATCTGCTGTCCTGTCGCGGTTTCAATCATTGAGGAGTAAAAACACTCTCCAGATAAAATCGCAGAAAAACAATATACTAGTAATTTAGTTTCCATGCAATCATACTTTTATGGAATTTCGAATATGTATTAGTAATATTATGGAATATTGAGGTTCTTGTTTCTATGACATTGCCTGGAGAGATTTTTTTTCCGGGTATGATGCCAAAATACCGCACAATTTCTTTACAAGCATACCCTTCATCTCGATGTAAAAACAGATTTATTCTAATCATATCAAATCATCTGGATACCTGTTTACACAGGTATGATCCCTCAAGGTAACATTGGTTCACCCACATACATTGGATGCCTGTTTTCACAGGCATGACGTTTCAGGGCGACATTGTTCCCCACACGAACACCCTCACCTCTAGGTCGTTCCTGCATTCACCTGCGAGGTGAAACAATGAAAATGGCAAGTGACGGACTCCCTTTTCCGCAGGGATTATATTTTTTTCAAATCGGACCCTGCCACAGGATCCTTTAAAACAACACAAATCAGGAGATGCAGTGAAAAAAATTCTGCTTACCGGAGGAGGAACTGCCGGCCATGTTACACCCAACATTGCGCTGCTGCCCAGACTTCGGGAACTTGGCTTCCAGATACATTACATGGGATCAAAAAACGGAATAGAGCTTGAATTGATTAAGCGAGAGGGTATTCCTTACCATCCAATCAGCGCCGGTAAGCTCAGACGCTATTTTGACTGGAAAAACATAACAGACCTGTTCCGGATCGCTGCCGGGTTTTTCCAGTCTCTTATTATCATGGCAAAGCTACGGCCGCACATTGTTTTCAGTAAAGGTGGATTTGTTTCATGTCCGGTAGTTTGGGCAGCCTGGTGCCTGCGCAGACCTGTAATTATCCATGAATCGGATATAACCCCCGGTCTTGCAAACAGGCTTTCTTCTCCTTTTGCTGAAAAGATCTGTTACAGTTTCCCGGAGACCGGCAGATTTATCCCCTCTGGTAAAGGAGTGCACACAGGTCTTCCGGTAAGAAAAACCCTTTTGGGAGGAGATGCAAATGAGGGTAGACGACTTTGCGGCTTTCAGGATGACAAGCCGGTTCTGATGGTGATCGGGGGAAGCCAGGGATCACTGGTGGTAAATGCAATTCTCAGGTCTTCTCTTGCGGATCTTGTCAAGACGTACAATATTTGCCATCTCTGCGGGAAAGGAAATCTCGGTGATACTCTCCCAGGTTATGCACAGTTTGAATATGTCAATGATGAACTGCCGCATCTTTTTTCACTTGCGGATCTCGTTATCTCCCGTTCCGGCGCTACAACTCTCTTTGAACTCCTCTCTCTTCATAAACCTAACCTTCTGATTCCTCTTGCGACAAATGCATCCCGCGGTGATCAGATACTCAATGCTGAATCTTTTGCGAAACAGGGTTTCAGCAGAGTTCTTCCCCAGAATGACCTCACGCCATCTACACTTGTAAGCAGCATAGATAAGGCCTTTACTGAACGGGAAGAGATGAGAGCGGCGATGGAGAAGAGCAGTGTGGGAGATGGAGTGGAGGCAGTGATCGAGGTGATAAGGGGAATTGTCAATTAAAAAGCAATAAAAAGAGATATGTCTCTTTCCATAGGGATTTTCCAGCTTTGGGGATCATTTCGGGAGTATGCACTTCGACTTCGCTCAGTGCAAGCGATGAAGGGTGAGGAATCAGCATAAATGCCCACAGACTATTCTGAGCAGGAAAGCACCAGGGAACAGATAATGTAAAATCGACTTGGGCTTGCCCCCGCAAAACTGCAATAAAGCAGAAAACAGTAAAATTAATCTGAGTAATTTTGCAGGAAACGGATTTCGTTTCTTTTCTCTGTTCACTATTTCATCTCCGGGGTGAAATAGTGACTTAATTGAACAAAAAAGGGCCTCACTGAGTCTTTAATTCACCCCGGAGGTGAATTAAAGACATTACAGTCCCCCTCCCAAAGTAACCTCTGTTTCCTGATATCTTCATTAATAGCAAAGGTTATGGCTAATAAATAAACATTCAACAGCCACAACTGTTTCCTGAATCTGAATCATTCGATGTCGCTTTTGCCCACGTTCAGGAATGTACCTCGCTGATGTGGTCAACTGATCTGTATTTATGTCATTCCGTTTCATCTCCTTACCATCTCGATCCCAAAGCTATCCCAGTCATCTGTCAGGAAAAACATGCTCGTTCCGCCACTCCCCGGAGTCTCGTTAGCTATTTATTACTAATATTGAAGAATGCCGATATTCCGGTCTCATCAAGAAAAAAGGGATATTATTCCGGGAACAGTTATATAATTTATGAGTCACTTCAGAATAAGAATCAGCACCTTGAGAAGGAGATATAAAATGAAAATTCGTAAACTGATTCTGCCGACCTTAATACTCATACTCTCTACCGGATCGGGGTTTACATCCAAAGGAGCAAAACTTGTCGAAGTCAGCGTTGTGGATAAAGATTACCTGATGGTCCATATTCTCGATGGTGAAGTGACTCACCGTGATGACGGGATTGGAAGTACAGCTTTCACCAATCAATACGAAAACGACAGAGATACAGTCAAGCTTTACAATCCACCTCTGAGCACGAGTGCCGCCGGACTGACCTCCAGTTGGACCTTGAAATCCACAGATGATCAAAACTACGCCGGTGATGGACTCAATCCTGTGCAGTGTCACCGCAAAACCAAAATGAACGGCCATGCCCAGAAAGAGTGGTCAAACAATGACTTTATCTACGAGTATACCTATGAACATGTGATCTACCTGAAACTGCCCGGTTCCCTGCAGGAAGATAAAAACTATACACTCGAGATATCCGATGCGGTCAATACCGACAGTACGTCAATCAGTTTTGTCTACAACATATTCCACTCGCGTTCAGAAGCTGTAAGAGTCAATATTGTGGGCTATGATCCCGACAAGACCATGAAGTCAGCAGATCTTTACATCTGGATGGGTGATGGAGGTGCCAGGGACTACTCCAGCTTTGAAGGCAACAAAGTTTACATCTACGATGTAACGTCAAATCAGAGCACAGATGTGGGAACCGTCAGCTTCTGGAAGAAAAACCGCAACGATGTAGGCGGGCATAATCTTATCTGGTCAGATGTATGGAATGCGGATTTTGCAGGTTTCAGCACCAAAGGAACCTACAGGCTGGCTATCGAGGGCGTAGGATGCAGCCAGGATTTCACTATCGACAATAAAGTATACTATGGTCCTTTCAAAGTTTCTGTCCAGGGATTCTTCTATATGCGAATCGGACAGGACAGCACAGGAGGAATCTACCCGATACCCAGACGTCCTCTTTTCATTCCAGGAAAATCTCCTTCAAACACCAGAGTCTATCTGACAACCATGCACCCCTACCACTCCGAATGGAGCACTTTCTCCAGTGGTGATGTCTGGGATAAGCCAAATGACTGGGTGAAATACTGCAAGGATGGAAATCCCTTAAACCCGAATGCCATCGGTGGACACTCAGATGCCCTGGACTGGGATCGCCATCTCGGGCATATTTCAATAATCTACGACATGCTCCTCCCATTTATCCTTACTAACGGCGCTATCGATGATGACGATCTTGACATAGCAGAAAGCGGCAACGGCATCCCTGACATTCTTGACGAAGCGAGAAACGAGGTGGATTTCTGGCTGAATCTCCGTGATGGCCAGGGCTACTCTCATGGACTCACAAACCCCAATGACGGTAATCAACTGTTTCAGGCAGCACCTACCGCTGTTGCTGCATGGGCAAATGCAGCCAACGCTGCAATGCTTTCCAATTGTTTCCAGATCGCAGGAAAAACCGAGCTTATGAATGTGTATCGTGACAGCGCAATAGCAGCCTACGATTACGCAGGCAGTCTAAGCGACCAGATGCTTGACAAGACTCAAAACATCGGTGAATCTGTCATCCGGGGGCGGGATCTGAAGATGATGGCTGCGGCTTTCCTTTATAATGTCACAGGTGAAACAAAGTATGAAGACGCGATCGCAGAGGAAAGCGTTGTAAAAAACAGCACCTCAGAACTTGAGAACTACGGAACTGGAAACACCACAAACCAGTTGTATGCTACAGCAGGTTACCTTATGACCCAACGGGAGATCCATTACCCTGATCTATATGCAAACATGAAAGCTTCCATTATCTTTCAGGCAAAGGATAAAGAAACAGACTATATCCCTATCCGCCCCTCACGTCGTGCGACAAACGGCAACACGGGATATTTCCGGACAATTCAGAATCTGCAGCATACCATAATTGCCCACACAGTTGCTGACCAGCAGACCGACAAGGACCTCTTCCGCAGGGCAATGGTGCTTGAGGCTGATTACGGGCTGGGTAGAAATCCGATGAACATGATTCAGATGACAACCGCAAGCAGTATTCTTGAAGGTAAACGAAGCGTAATCAATGCTTACACATCCGGAGCAGATGACGGGGCCCCGGGAATGCATCCAGGACACACTCCTTATTTTAACCTCGATGACTGGTATTGCGATATGGTCATGGGTTGCCCGTCAAAACTCTATGAAAACTGCTACCCTGCCGATTTCAAACGCACATGGCCGGCCGATGAGGGGTATTTCAACACACGCTATGTATGGGCACACAATGAGTTCACACCTCAACAGACCATGAGAGGAAAAACAGCCCTTTACGGATACCTCTATGCCCTCGGGAAAAACGGAGGAACATCGGTAATCAGACACCGTAAACCTGTCCAATCCGGACTTGCAAAACAGGGGAAAACTCTTGTACGTATTCACGACCTGGCAGGGCGGGTAATCTGGTCGGGAAACAGGGAAATAGAGCCACAGGATATTTCCAGACTTCTACCTGCCAAAGGAGTGTTTCTCCTGGAAAAAATGCAGAATGGAAAGAGACAGGTCAGGCGGATTCTGAAACACTAAAAATCTGTTCTTCACATATCAACTATACAGTTGAAAATCGCAGTGGAGCTTGCATATTTACACACAAGCTCCACTGCGATTTACCAGTGATCTTCTTTTTTCTCTTCTTCTTCTTAATCATAGTCAATCATCTTGATCAGCTTAATCACAGTTCAAGACAATTTCTGCGATTTGCACCTTAAATGATCACCAGATTGTTTATCACATCTGTCACCCCGTCAGTATTACGAACGATCCTCTCCGCCACTTCATAAGCAACCCTGCTTTTTACATCCCCCATCAGGACTACTTTCCCATTATCAACCTGCACATCTATATCGTTTACATCGATCTCTGTGCTTCTGTCCAGCGCGGCCTCGATATCCCGTGCTATCAATCCATCGACATAATGCTTTGCAGGTACAACCGCCAGACGGTTATTGACTGAGACTACGCCCTGAACATTGGTAACTATCTCTCGTGCATGCACTTTTTGCCAGTAAGCCGGCACTGTACCGTCCAGAGTTACTTTCCCGTTTTCCACAGAGACCATTATATCGGAATTGTCAATGTTGGAATCCCACGAGAGGACATTGGTGACCATCCCTTTTATCTCCTCATCGGAGGGCAGAGGATGACCTGAGGGGAAGCGGACAGCAATATCGTTACGCACAGCACTTACTCCCGGCACAGCCCAGACATCCTGCTCGGCAGCCTGCCTGGCCAGCCATGTAGGGACAGTCCCGCTCAGCACAACAGTCCCATCCAGAAACTCTATGGTAATCCCGGATGCATCGACACGGGAATCCCAGAACAACTGATCAACAATGTTCTTTTTTATCTCTTCTTTACTGAAAGCCATCACCCCTCCTCATTTTTCTGATGCTTAAAAGCCTTCTGCAGCAACTCTGTCACCTCGCTGTCCTCAATCTGCCTGAAATCCTCATACCATAGCCCTACAGACATGAAAGGCTCCGGCATCTCCAGGCACACGACCTCATCTGCCACTGCTTTAAGCTCAAGACAGGTTGACTGCGCCCCCACCGGTACCGCAGCAACCAGTACTGACGGTTCCTTGCGTTTGATTGCCTTGAGCGCGGCCTTCATTGTAGCTCCAGTCGCCACTCCATCATCAACGACTATAACTGGACGACCGGAAATCCGGGGAGAGGGACGACCATTGCGATAGAGCTGCTGCCGTCTCTGCAGTTCAGCCAGTTGCTGCTGCGCAGTTTCCTCTATGGTTTCCTTTGATATAGACAGATAGTTCACTACCGCATCGTTCAAGAGCAGAATTCCTCCCTCGGCTATGGCTCCCATAGCAAGCTCCGGCTCATAAGGCGCCCCCAGTTTCCTGACCAGGAAAACATCAAGCTCCCCGTTTAGAGCAAGTGACACCTCAAAAGCCACCACTATCCCTCCCCGGGGAAGAGCTAAAACCAGAAGATCCGGCATGTCAGCATATTTCTGCAGATGTTTTGCCAGCTCCCGTCCAGCCTCAGCCCGGTCCCGATACCGTTCATTCATTTTATACCCCTTCGAGGAAGCGGTTTCCAAAAAACGGAAAAACTGTTCCTAAATCGGGAAGCGCGCTACCAGGAGATCGTCCCTTCGTCACTGCCCCCATAGCCGCTGTGGCCATAGTCTCCCACACTCTTTGGTCTCCTGCGTCCTGTGGCCTCACTTACCTTTATATGCCGCCCCTGGAACTCTTTTCCATTAAGATTATGAATGGCATCCTCAGCATTCTCCATCTCTACAAACCCAAACCCCCTGGATCTCCCGGTCTCCCGGTCTGTTATCACCGATGCCGATTCAACTTTTCCATACTGGCTGAACAGATCCTTCAAAGCCTCATCAGTAGTACCCCAGGAAAGATTCCCCACATAGAGCTTCTTAGACATGTACCGTCCCCTTAAATTTGATTCTTGAAAATTGCTTTTTAATAGAGTTGTGCTCAAAACAGTAGTTACTGCAATCCAAATACCAATCTCTGACGGCAATAGTTTTGCTACTCCTTGAAAAATCAAAGGAATGCCATGAACAAAAGAGGAAGCGGTGTCCTTCTCCATATCTCATCTCTGCCCTCCCCCTATGGAATAGGGGATTTCGGTCCCCGGGCATACCTTTTCGCAGATTTCCTCTCTGAAACCAGGCAGAGCTACTGGCAGGTCCTCCCCCTCAACCCTACCGCCCCACAACGGGATTTCTCCCCTTACAGCAGCATCTCATCCTTTGCACTCGATCCCCTCTTTATCAGCCCGGAACTGCTCCTGGAAGAATCCCTGGCTGACAAAGAGGATATCATCCCTCCCTGCTCCTTCAGTTCCGATCACACCGAGTACGAAAAAGCGCTGAAATTTAAAATGTCTCTGCTGGACTCAGCCTTCAGAAGAGCCCTGGAAAGAGGCTTGGGCCCCGATTTTCATCTGTTCTGCCACGAACATTCACTCTGGCTCGATAACCACGCCCTCTATCTTGCCCTCTCCTCCTACTTCAGCGGAAAACCCTGGAGCCAGTGGCCGGCAGAGATCCGCAACCGTGACCCTGCTGCCCTGAAAAATGCCGCTGCAGATCTGAGCAGAGAGATCCTCAAAGAGAAATTTATCCAGTTCCTCCTGCTCCACCAGTGGAACAGGCTGAAAAACTACTGCCACTCCAGAGGTATCCAGATAATCGGAGATCTGCCGATGTTTGTCAGTTACGAAAGCTCCGATGTATGGGCAAACCGCTCCATTTTCAAACTCGATGAGCAGCTTGAACCTCTCTCCTATGCCGGTGTCCCTCCGGATCGTTTCAGCGGCTCCGGCCAGCTCTGGCATAATCCGGTCTACAACTGGGATGTCCTCTCACAAAGCAATTACCAGTGGTGGGTGGAGCGATTCAAAAGGTCTTTCGAACTATTTGACATAATAAGAATAGATCACTTCAGAGGCCTTGTTGCTTACTGGGAAATCTCAGCAAAGAACATGAACCCTTCTGATGGAAGATGGGAACCGGTTCCGGTTTACCCCTTCTTTAACACCATGTTCAAGCACTTCTACTGCTTCCCTGTAATTGCCGAGGACCTGGGGATAATTACTCCCGATGTCCGGGAGACAATGAGCCGCCTGGGACTGCCCGGGATGAAGGTGCTTCTCTTTGCTTTTGAGAGCAATGTCACCAACCACCCCTATCTCCCTCACATGTATGAACGCAACTGCATGGCCTGTACCGGTACCCATGACACCAACACTATCCGGGGCTGGTTTGATAACGATGCCTGCGATGATGAGCGAAGACTGCTCTTCCGTTACCTGGGGGAAAAAGTCGACAATGAACAGATCAACTGGAAAGCGATTCAGATCCTTATGATGTCTGCGGCAGACATGGTTACCTTCCCTCTGCAGGACATACTGGGTCTGGGCTCAGACTCACGCATGAACAATCCGGGAACACGCAATAACAACTGGAAATGGCGGTTTCATGAGAGCAGCCTTTCACCGGCTGTAAGAGAAAACCTCCGGGAGAGGACTATTATTTACGGAAGAGAATAGTTTTACTCAAACAGATCCAGAAAACGATTTTCATATAGGTTATAGAGACCCCACCTGTCAAGTTCCTTTTTAAGCTCCTGCGCTTTGGCCCTGTCCTTGCCTGCAGCCTGAAACATCCTCTCTATCCTGTCCATCACATACCTTGGCACATCTTCGCTTAAAACCTCTTCCCTGGCCTCCTCCCCTTCCTCCATCTCAGGTTCGATTATCCCCGATGAGAAGAACTCTTTAAGCTTTTCCTCGATCTCTGCAAACATGGGATCTGCAGCCTCGATATCCGCCTCCAGCTCACTATAATCAATATCGACACCCAGCATCGATGACAGATTGCGGATAATGGTCAGCGCTGCCCTGGGATATGTCAGACCCGCGGCATAGGCAGGGATCGTAGCAAGCAGACAAACCGCATCGATACCCTTTGTTTCAGCGAAACCCAGGATTAATCCATTCAGCCCGCTTATTATCCCGTCCGGCATCGGCTCCAGACCTGAGTTCTCCAGTTCAATTTTAAGCTGGGTATTATTGCAGGCGTAAAGCAACTGAGGTTCTGCCGAATGACTCATCGGACGGGGAAGCGCTGCTGCGGTATAAATCCGCGGAGTATTCAGCTCCCGCGCAAGCTCCAGAATCGTACGGATCACATCGATATCGTGATTTCCTCCGGCGTGGGCATTGCTTTCAAAGATTACCAGATCGGGATTATGGTTGTGATAGAATACACTCTGGGGTGTTTCCGGAAAATGGGCTACTCCTGATGATACCATAATCGATTCCGGGACAATAAACTGGCTCATGTCAATTTGCGCGAACAGATGCGCGTCAAGATGACGCCTGAGGTAATCGACAGCCAGAATTCCTACATTCCCCGCTCCTGTCCAGGCGGCAAACATCAGTGGTGATGTGTTAAAATGAGTTCTGTGCAGCAGATTCATACTCATTTCCCGCTATCCCTTTCCCAGTACCTGGTTCGATTGTAGTATTTGTATAGTTTCTCCTCGAACTCCCGTGTGAGTGGTACACTACTGTCATAAGCAGGGCTGTTTCTGATCTCTTCACCCTTTACATCCACATACACCACCGCTTCTCCCCAGTCAATGCCCTTCGTCCATTGCGGTGCGATAAGCACTTTCTTTCCAGGAATGATATTCCGGGTATCTGCAACCAGATATCGTATTACCCACTTATCATCATCTATTATATAATCATCCACATGCCCTGTCTGCTCATCTGTGGCCTGAATGTGATACCCCCTGATCTCCCTTGTCTCTCGCAGGTGAGATTCACGAGTCTCGGTCTCCATTCTTAAATCCTTCTCGACCGCCTCAAAAGCAAGCCTCTCCTCAGGGAAAGCATAAGGAGGAACATGCTCGGGATACACCGCATTTCCCAGGGAGTTAAAATTCACCGGATAATCCCAGTAGTAAGGCCAGGAGTAGTAATCGTGAAGCTGCATCTCTTTCTGACGGGAAACCGTCTCTACTGTATCAATCTCGGGACTGTTGCGGACCTGCTCTCTTGAGTTTTTCACCACTATGGAATCACTGCGTACATTATCTATGCAAGCCGGTGAAAGTAAAACTTTCCTGCCGATAAGAATCGGACCAGTGTCAACTACCAGATATCGGACAACCCAGTTCCGGTCATCGAATAAAAACTGCTCTAGCTTCCCAACCACGCCATCAACAGCCTCAACATGAACCCCACTGATCTCCCTGACACTGCGCAACATTTCCAGCCCCCAAAAATGGTTGTTTTTACAATGTTGGGCAAACAACATGCCAGTGGACCGTGTCACGGCCCGGTTATTTGCAAAGATGATAAATTTTCTGAAACCCTTAAGAGGCAGGATTATTTCGACCAGTAAAGATTAGAAGCTGAAAGAAATTACGGACTGGTAAATGTTTCCAGCCGGGAATTGATTATTGATAAAATGAAAACCCGCTGTTTTTTCTGTTCTTTTCCGCATGCGGAGATGCAATGGATTACTGTAAACCTTTTTATATCTTCATATTCATCGCTTCCCGTACTTCCTCAAGTGTCTTCTCAGCCTCTTCTCTTGCAGTTCTGACACCGGCACGCAGAGTTTCACGGACAAAATCCATGTTCTGCTCCAGTTCCTTCCTTCTGGTTCTGATCGGCCGCAGATATTCGTTTATCGAATCTGTCAAAAATGCCTTTAATTTTCCTGAACCGCCATCTCCGATTTCTTCCGCTATTTCTACAGGTGATCTACCGGTTGTCAAAGAGGCTATAAGCAGAAGGTTGGATACTTCCGGGCGTTTTACCGGATCAAAAGTGATAGTCCTTTCTGAATCGGTCTTTGCCTTTTTTATCAGCCTCGCAGTCTCATCCTCATCCGCACTCAGCATTACCGCATTATTCCTGCTTTTACTCATTTTCTGAGAGCCATCGAGCCCCAGGATTACCGGAGCTTCACTCAGGAGCGGCTGAGGCTCCGGGAAGAGCGGCTGTTTACGGGCAAATCTGTCGTTAAAACGCCTGGCGATTGTTCTGGTCAGTTCCAGATGCGGCAGTTGGTCCTTTCCCACAGGTACCACATTGCCTTTACAGAACAAAATGTCTGCGGCCTGATGCACCGGGTAGGTGTACATGCCCGCATTGATTCGTTTCTGACCTGAGGCAATGATCTCCTCCTTTACAGTGGGATTTCTGTCAAGTTCCGCATTTGTCACAAGAGTCAGAAACGGAAGCAGCAGTTGATTAAGTTCCGGGACATGGCTGTGAGGAAATATGAATGTTTTCCCATCTGTGGCATCTATGCCTGCTGACATGTAGTCAATTGCCAGTTGTCTGATATTTTCGGAGATATTTTCAAAAGTATCTCTGTCTGTGAGAACCTGATAATCTGCGATAACGATAAAGGTCGGTACTCCCATCCTGTGCAGTTTTACTCTGTTCTGCAATGATCCGAAAAGATGACCTATATGAAGCCTTCCTGTAGGCCTGTCCCCTGTGAGTACCTTATACGCCCCGGGCCTTTTCTGAAGATCTTCTTCAAGTTTCCTGCTTCTCTCAAGAGTAGCCTCAAACGTGCCGTAATCCAACTGTTCTTCTGACATTCCTTTTTCCCGTTTTTGATTGTCCAATTCTTAACTCTGAACACTACCTGTATAGTTACTTTTCAAGATTAATAAGTTACCATTTTTTCACTATAAAGCACAACATCGAAGTGTTAAAAGAATCCGGCGTTTGGAAGTTCATATTGTGGATGGGGAGCAGGAAAAATACAGAGGAATTAGTCTCAGAGGGAAAAAATGAGAAAAGAGTAAAAAAAGGACCCAAAGGGTAAGCCTCAATTGAGAGCACAAAAACGCCTCAGCGCCCTTTGCGTCCTCTGCGTTTTAACTTTTATCATCTAATCAGGTTTGAGATAACTTTTCAGATCTCACCAGCTTCTTAACATTTTACCTTTCAGGGCTGGAAGGCTGTGAAACACGGGAAATAACCTCACCTGCAAGCTCCTCTCCAGCCTTTGTGGCCAGGTCTCCAACAGAGACAATCCCGCTTGGTTTGCCGGCATTATTGGTCACAACCACACGTCTCACCTTTTTCTCTTCCATCACCCTGGCGCAATCCCTGACATCGGAATCCTCATTGCAGGTAAAAGCACCTCTGCTCATTATGTCGCTGATTCTGGTGTTGTTAAGATCCCGCCTTTCCGATACAGCGCGTAAAACTATGTCGCGATCTGTGACTACACCTGCCAGTTTATCTTCCTGAGAGACAGGAAGAGCCCCCACATTGAGTTCTCTCATCCTGTGGGCGGCATTAATCACCGGTTCATTGGCAGAGATCATTTCCGGTTGAGCTGTCATAACCTCTTTAACCTTCATTCTGCTACTCCTTTGATTCTAAGAACCATTACTTTGTCAAGCAACAATCTGATACTGCATTAAAGAGGAAATGCTAAATCCATGCCGGAAATAATGAGACTATCTCTGAGCACTAAGCCTAGATGCCATCTCGGCGACAAATTTACCCTGAAATCTGGCTCCTGCCAGTTCGTTTTCCGATGGGTGACGGTTGCCCTCTCCACCTACTATAGTAGATGCACCGTAAGGGCTGCAGCCAGTTATCTCATCCATCCGGGTCTGCCCTGTAAATGAATAAGGCAAACCGGCAATGAGCATACCATGGTGCAGGAGAGTAATATGAAATGAAAGAATTGTAGATTCCTGTCCCCCATGCTGGGTAGAAGTGCTGGTGAAGACACTCCCGACCTTGCCCACCAGAGCACCTTTAGCCCATAGCGGCCCGGTTGAATCCAGAAACAGGCGCATCTGCCCGATCATATTCCCAAATCTTGTAGGAGTTCCGAAAAAGATGGCATCATAGTCTGCCAGCTCCTCCATCTTACATTCCGGAATATGAGAAAACTGCTTCTGGGCCTCTATCGCCCCCATCTTCTGCAGAACAGACTCGGGAAGAGTCTCCGGAACCCTCCTGATCACCACTTCTGATCCGGGAATACTGGAAGCCCCCTCAGCAACCGCTTCAGCCAGCCTGTAAGTATGACCGTAAGTTGAATAAAACAGGACCAATGCTCGCATCTGGACCCCCTTCATCTGCTGGTTTATGGAATGAGTGAATAAACAGATAAAAACAATAAATCTTTTTCTCCAGTTAATCAAGAGAATCTTAATATTTTACATTTAATAAACTTTGACCGCTCTCCCGTTCGGTATCACCATCGGAATCTTAATGCTTAAATAACAGCTTCGCACAGTAAGCGATAAAAAGAGCCCGGCACGGGTATTGCCCTCTTATTATTCATGACCGATGAAGAATTTGAACGGGAAATAATTCAGAGAAGCTATAAACAGCCGGTACTGGTAGACTTCTGGGCTCCATGGTGCGGGCCATGTAAAGTGTTAAGCCCTCAGCTTGAGGTAATACACAGCAGACACAGAGGAGAGTGGGTGCTTGTGAAGATCAATGCCGACAAAAACCCATCCATCTCAATCCGCTGCCATGTCACAGCAATACCCTCTGTCAAACTTTTTTACAAAGGAGAGATAATAAGCGAATTTCATGGTGCCCTGCCCGGACACATCATTGAAGAGTGGATTAAAAAATCTCTGCAGAAAACACTGTGATTGCAAGTCTCCCTAAATCCATCCCAGAATACGGTATCCTATTATCCCGTAAATCTCATGAAGGTTCACTGTAGACCTGTGAAGCGAATAGGAGGAGGGAAGCAGGTTTATAATTTTGAAAAATCCAACTTTCTCATAATTAAAATCGGCCGCCGCCGGATAAACCTCAAAACCGTTTTTCCTGAAAACCGCAACTGATCTGTACATGTGAGATGCACTTGTAACCAGAATTACTTTCCTGGGCAATTGAAGCGAATCCAGAATTCTTGCTACATAAGGCCCATGCTCATGGGTGTTCTGTGCCAAAGGTTCAATGATAATATCTGCTGAATCCACTCCCATTTCTCTTAAGAGAAGTGCATTATGGCTCGCTTCAGTTCTACTCTGATTCTTCTGACCTACAAACCTCCCAGTAGTTATAATTCTGTTGCAGACTCCCATTTTGTAAAGCCTGCTGCCATGAATTATCCGGTCCCCTGCCTCATTGATCTCCGGATACTGTCTGGGATAGCTTATACTCACTCCTCCTCCTCCAAGGACAACTATTGCAGAGCAATCCCGGGGCAACTCCGCACTTCCGATGTAGTCCTTCTCCAGAATCCAGCTTAAAAAGCGTGTTACCGGTGGAAAAGAAAAGAAAAAAAGGATAAAGAGAGCAAGGCCGATCAGATAAACGCCAAACCGCTTTTTAAAACATGTAACGATAAGCCCGCAAGAGAGTAAAATCAGTGTCAGGCCAACGGGATACAGAGGGAAAGCTATGAATTTTAACAATAAAGCCATAAAAATTGACACTACCAGTCCGCTTCTACATCGACCCCTGTCCTCTGCGAACTGCCGGATGTATACTGGTGAACCTCAAATCTGTTTCCGTCCGGATCGGTCAGCCAGATCTGATATGTATTGTCACAACCAAGCTTCTTTTTAGTGAACTCGATTCCACCAACAGAGAGTTTTCTAATCAGAGAATCAATATCATCTGTTTCAAGGCAAAAATGAGCAATGCCACCTTCCTGGACCTTATCAATCTCCGGATTCTCAAAAATCTCGATATAATTTCCATCAGCTATCTTCAGATAAGCCCCAAACTGTTTCCCATTTTTTGTGAATCTGAATTGAGGAGTAAAGCCCAATCTGGCATAATACTCAATGGATCTCTCCAGATTTTTCACATTCAGACATACATGTGCCAAACGCCTGATCATTTTCAGTCTATCCACTTTCCTGTTACTCGAAATATACAGATCTCTGCAAATATACTTTTTTTTGAAGCATCAGATTTATCTCAGTTCCTTCTTTGTTATAATCGAAAACTCCAGATCAGAGAAATTGGAGCCAAACGACTTCACCTGACGCTCGATTGTCCCTATTCCCCGCCCGGAAAACTCAATCTTCTGCAGTTCCGAAAGAAGAAGCAGTTCAAAAGCAGCAGCTAACATCCAATCGACCCTGCTTTTATATCCACAGAGTGCCAGCGCCTTTGTTTTTCGTAAAAACCTTTTCAGATTTCGTCTGTCGGTTTTTAGCGTGCTGCAGGATGCCAGCATGACAATGGAATTATAACAGGCCTCATCGAGCATCTCTCCCAGACGGTCCAGGCTGTATTCTTCCTTTCCTATGAGCAGTGCCTCATTCTCACCGTGAAATGCCAGGTACAATATTGGAAAATTGCGGTATCTTGCCTGTTTCCACTGTTTAAGGTAAAACTCCAGTTCCTCTATTGTAGCCACATCCTGATGAATGTACTTCACACCATCGTTCACCTCAAGCATATTAAGAATAGGTTGAACGGTGGATTTTCGCTTTAAATCATTGTCCCACAAACCCTCAAGACAGAATATTCCTTTGGTAGCCATATTTTATCCCTGATTTATGGAGATGAAAAAATGAGAAAGCGGGCAATTCAGCCCTGAAAATGCGGATACAGGTTTAAAATGATATATGGGTAGGAATCAAAGAAAGAGGGCTGCTATGGGACTATTTTCACGAAATTTGAACCCGGCCTTCCATTCTCATAACAAAGCTTCAGCCAATTCCCAGATCTCGCTGAAGAACTGATCCTTACCTCATCTATAATCCCCCGAAACCATCTGTCTGGCACTTCGGCATCATGCCCTATCTGAAAAGAATAAGTGCTGTTATCAGGCGGGCCGGAATTACCGATTTCAGTCTGCAGTACCCCATTTACATAAAGCTGTATTCTATTGTTTTCATACACCCCTGCCACATGATACCAGGTTGAGTTCTGAAGCGCGGCGTTACTGCGTGCATAATTATATGTATTAGCTCTATGCACAACCATTCCTACCTTTCTGGTATCGTTTGTGATTTCCAGATGGTAAGAATGATTACCTTTTGAAATTATCGGCTGATATGAGCCAGGCGGCAAAAAACCCATATTTGGATACACCCATGCCTCAACAGTAAAAGAAGCTCCAAGTCTCATATCCGGCCTGTTTCCAATATCGACATATCTTGCTGAATCTATGGATATTGCAGAACCTGCTATTCCTTTTGTTATATTGGAAGACTCAATGCTGACAAGTGTTCCATCATTTTTCCTCCCGCTTGCATCCGGGATAGTGTTCGATTCCGGTGTCATATGCCATACACCTCTGAAATCTCCAAAAACCCCGGCACTGTTTTCCAGTGAAGGTTCAGAACTGTAGTCCATTACTATGTATTGATTTCCGTTGTTGCCGTATACTGTATCGAGCAACACCCAGATTACAGCAGATTTTTCTTCAGGAGACCACTTTTCAATTTCAAAAGGAAGAGCGGTACCGTTTACCTTCTCAAAACGGAGTTGTGACGGAGTGGAGATCGAAGAGAAATCAATATTTGAATCCAGCTCGATTTTTACCGGGAACCTGATAATATTGGCAAGAACATTAGCTCCGGATACAGTGGTGTTAAAGTATACTCTGCACAATTGAGATCTGGTCCTGAAAGTCCACACCGGGCTCTTCACAGAATCCCGCCCGTCAAATGAGACTACTTGCCATCTGTAAATCGTATCCATCTGTATTTCAGGAAGATAGTAAGAAGTGTCCTCTAATGCTCCCGCACAGGTTAACTCTCCTCCGGATAAGCCATAAAAGAGAGTGTAGGTTATCGGGTTGTTGTCAGGATCACCGCCACTCCAGAACAGACTTACATCTGAAGAGTAGACAATTCCGTTATCTGCAGGAAGTGGAGATGATGGGACATTTGGAGGAAGACCATAGTAGATGGCATACTGTATCGAATAATTGTTACCACCACGGTCGGTGATTTCAATTTCAAGAGTATCTCTTACCTTATCCGCCGTAAAAGGATCCAATATAACCTTTATGATACCATCCGGCCCCGCAGATTCGATCCTCCTGCTGTTAAGCAGAGAAATTACCACAGTATACTGTTCCACATCAGAGGGATCAGGATCAGAGATTACAAATGTGAGTGTTTCCGGTGTAACAGCAGCACTCAGGTCAAGCTCATCTCTGCCATTAAGAACTACATCATCGGAAACCGTAAAGGGACGGTTTGGAGGTACTATATGAATCAACACCCGGAGAGTATCGCCATTTCCCGCAGAATCACTTACTGTTATGATCAGATTACAGTAACCGGTATCACCTGTTTCCGGACTGTACTTGAGTGTATCTTTCAAAACCGGTACTGAATTACAGTTTGCCGTGGCTTTAAATGAGAATGGAGCGCTTCCGGTTCCATCCTTTGTCCTCAGAATAACTATCAGTTCATCATCTGTTTCCATAAACCCGGGAAAATCTGCAATCGATGTCTCAAAGCGGACTCTCAGTGCCTGATCCATGATGAAATAAGAGATATCGCCGGTTGCGGATGATTTAATATCCGACGCAGTTACTTTCCATTGATATGTGCCAGCTCTGAGAAGCTTCTCTATTGTATATACAGTATCTGTCAACCCGGATGCCTCCCTGAAGAAAGGTCCTCCATCGATTGCCAGAAACAGATCGTAACTCAAAGAACCACCATCCGGATCAAAACACGACCATCTGAAAGTTACCGAACTGTCCTTTATCACTGACGCACTGTCGGGATAAACAGCAACCGGTTTTTCAGGAGGAGTACCATAATAGATCAGAAATTTGACAGAGTCACTGTGCCCGGCTTTATCAGTAACACTTATTGTAAGAGTATCCAGACCTTTTGTTTTCTTCAGCGGATCGATATTCAGTATAATTTTGTTCAAATCCACAACCACTGCAGTTGATTCACCACCAAGTGTACGGAAAGCACTGAAAATCTCTACACTGCTATCAGGATCCGAAATATTGATTATCAGGTCCTGAATTGAATCTGTTCTGCTCAGATCCAGAGATGAATCAGGAGTCCACTCTCCTTTCCAGTCAACAGAAAGTGAAAACTGGCGGTTTGGAGGTACGACTCTCAAAGATGGATAGATTGCATCAACGTTTTTAAAAGAATCGGTAACGGTAATAACAAACTGGTGAAAACCGGTGTCTTCAACGGAAGGCTTCCAGATCAGCCACCCATCAACAACAGGCATTTCCGTTTCTTCACGTGCTTTACGAACCACCTTCAGGCGAAGTGGAGGTTTGCCTGTCCCGGCAACTGTGGCCAGCTTTATCCTGAGGCTGTCTTTATTGGCCTCGAGCAGCTCCGGAAAATCATCTTCGGATACAGAAAAATGTACCGGGTCGGGGATTCCAGATGAATCCACCACCCTGATGGAAAAAGTATAGGGTACAGCTTCGAAGAGATCCTTTACAGAGATGGAAACCTGCCAGGTGCCGGTATCGGTAAGCGCAGGAGTCCATAAGATTTTTCCGGTAGTCTGGTTTATTGTAAGCGATGTCGGACCATTCATTTTTGTATATGTGATAAGGTCATTGTCAGCATCTACGGCTATCAGATTATCCTCGTAAACTCCACCTGCAATAAAGGGCAGAGGAGGATCGGGAAAGTCGATAATCTGGGGTGGCCTGTTCTGTCTGAGCACGACACTTCTGGAAGTGGTTCTTCCGGTGCTGTCTGTGATTTCAACTTCATAAAGTGTACCCCATTCAGAATGTGCTGCACCGACTTTCTTCTCCCAGATATATGGTGAAGTCTTCGTAACTATGACATCATTGATTCTAACCGATCTGATCCCTTTCCCCTCATCAAAAGCCACAATACGCATTAAAGCTGTGTTTTTCTCTACAATCAGCACTCCGGATTGTACCTGCTTTCCATCAACAGTCAGCTCAACCAGAACCGGAGGAAGTGTATCCGTAAAGTTAGGATCGTAAATCATCACGAACGGCTTCTCTGTGACCACCTCTTTTTTACTGTTGAGCACAAGAACCTTCACCTTGTTGACAAGAGATGCAAGATGGATCGGGAAGCTCCAGTCAGCACTGTAACTGCCCATTACATCCAATGTGTCACCCTGCACTTTGCCGTTTACTTCCACACACATGGAAAAATCAAGAGAATCAGAGGAGTAGTTTACAATCTCACCGATTACTATCCAGTCTCTTACCGGAGTCAGAATACTGTCCCTGAATGGAACTCTCACTGTGATTCCAGGCGGATTTCCTTTTGCCAGTGTAGAGTCATAGAGAAGCCAGAATATTTTTTCAGTCTGATTTGAAAATGGATCAATTGCCCTCACAATCAGCGGCCAGGGCCTGGGAAGGGTATCCAGGCTCGCGATCTTCTTGACAAACAGATCATTTGTGATGATATCGAAAGGCTGATTGTCAGCGGATGCCCCGTATACTGTACCGGAACCATAATCACGTATATACGCCTTGAAGAAGAAGTCCTTTTCCGATGCGATGACAGTGTCCTTCCCGACACTTCCCTCGTTGGCACTTGTAATTACCGGGCCTTCATTATCGGTAAGTGTGTAAAAAAAGCCACTCTTTGGAGAGGCGTATTTTCCGGAAAGATCGGTGACCCACAGTTCTCCGGTTTCCACCGACCCCGATGTTCTTATCACACTTCTGGTACTGGGGGGCACAGAAGTCACAATCACACTGCGTCCGAACGACCAGTGGTAAAGCACATCACGGTCATCAACCGGCTCTGTGGCAAGATCTATGCTATCACCCATCGATCCTGAAATACTCTCCTGTTTAAGCGGCGACCTTGCGTAAACATTATAAGATTCCACCACCTCATCATCATTTTCCCGGAAGGAGTACAGACTGACCTTGTGCCAGCCTGTGTCGTAAAAAGAAACCAGGAACCTGTACGGCCCGGCTCCGAGCCGCCCTCCAAATGCAAAAATGGTCGAATCTTCAAAGAACCGGTTCGACTCGGTATGGATTGTAAACTTCTCCAGAAGCACCCCGACAGCCACCGCCACTACCAGCGTTTCTGTGGAGAAGATTCCCACTGTGTCACCATCCTCAAAACCCTCCACAAACACAGCCCGGGAATTACTGTCATCCTCAAAAGGGTTGTAATCACTGACACAGAACAAAAAGACAGGGAAACAGGCAAGCAGCACCAGTGTAACTAAAAATCCTGTCAAGTACATTCTTTTCATCTGTTCCCTACCTGTACTACTCTGCTGTCTGCTTTCTGATTTTCAAAACAGAATTTTATCCATTCAGGTGTCCGGCGTACATGTGAAAATCTCATTTCATCGAGACTACCATAAAATGTTCCGGACATGCCGTTGTATTCACCCCCTATTGCCGCAATAGTTGTTACGGCGGAGAGTGGGTCACCGAGGTTTACTTGTGCACTTCTGACAAGAGAGCCGTCCAGGTACACATGCATACTGTCTGCATCGTAATCCACAGAACAGTAAAGATGGTGCCAGCCTCCTGATACCGGTAATGCTTCGGTAGACATAGAATGAGTGTTTGGGCTTGACGATCTGGCACTTAGAACTATCCGCCAGTCACTTGTAAGGCTGACCCTGAATCTGGCTTCAAAGGTTCCAGTAGTACCCAAAGAGAGAAAAACTCTGTCAAAGAACTGTGCGGTTGTTACATTGAACCAGGTTTCCATGCTTATCTGACTGGAGTTGCTCCCCATGTTATTGTTTCCCGGAATCCTTATCCAGTCATAGCTCATACCCGCAACACCAAAGTACTGCCCTCGTCCTATCAAACCGTCATTGGTATTGGTGTTTACCATGTCATCACCATGGTACCCGTTTGCGGTTGCATCCTGGTAGAGTCCCTGATTCCCGGTAGCGGGTCTGCTTTCTTCCAGGTGCCAGACCCCGACAAACCCTTTCTCTACATCAAATACTTTCGTACCATCCGACCCATTTTCATACCCCTCTCCCCAGGACATCCGTATCACCTGGGAATCATCATTCCCTTTCAAGGTATCAAGAAGCACCCAGATTCCGGCCTGATTTCGCTCCCAGTAGTCGATCTGGTATGGAAGTTTTCCGGGTGCGCCTTTTCTTGTGAAACTCAAACCCGCTTTATCACCATTAGGACCGAATTCCGAAAAATCAAAATTAGTGTTGTCAAGCCGTACCAAAACAGGTATATCATAAACATCCTTATAGATTGCCGCTCCGCTTGAAGTGGTATTTATTCTTATCTCCGTTGTTCTGGAATCAACTATGAAAGTCCACACCGGACTCTCTGAAGACGATTTTCTGTCCCTGGCAACAACTTTCCAGTAATATGTTCCTGATTTCCGTGCGTCAACGAATGTGTATGAATTGGAGGTTATTACTTCGGCAATTAAATGTTGCTCAAAGTGATAGGGCATAATTTATTTTCAAGATATGGAAAAACGAGATTTTAGGAAGCTTTCTTCTGATGCGCAACTTGAAATAAAAAAAGCAGCGCTTA
>JAAYIG010000117.1 GCA_012523595.1 Fibrobacter sp. | reverse complement strand
GATGGTGTCATGAGGCTGGAACTGAAATCTCTTGACGTGCTGAAAATACGCTGGTATGCTACCGGTGGAAGAACATTGAGAGTAACCTATGGCGCAACCGGAACGGAAAATATATGGAACTCCCCCGAACAGTACCAAAGCGGCGCACATGAATTTGACCTTACCAGCATGATTCCGGGCCTTGTTTCGGCCACTCCGATAATTGTGAATATTATCAACAACCGCTCTGATGGTGGCGGGAATCTGAATATTCATGATCTGTATGTGGAAGGGTCAGTTCATGGCTATACCAATATCGGTTCAATCGACATGAGACAGTTACGGAATAGTTCCTTCTCCTTCAAGGTGACAGGAAATTCCCTTGTGCTCACAGGCAATAACTCAAAACAGTCTGCTGTTATAATGGATGTACTGGGAAAGACAGTTTTGGCAAGTAACTCCCGCAGAATTAATATCAGCAGCCTGAATAATGGTATTTACATTCTAAAGATCGGAAATTTTACAGGAAGATTTATCAAGAAGTAAAAAAAAGGTAAGTATTCCTTTACTGCCTGAAACGGGAGTGTGCAGATTACCACACTCCCGTTTTTTATTTCCTTCTGTCGTGTTGACGGGCCATCGAGGAGAAAACTTTTTAATGTCTACAGCATTTCTGTATATGCTGCCAATGGGTGATAAGAGAAAGTCCTCCCTATTGCGGATATTTCAAAATCAAGAAACAGTTAAGTCATGGCCTGATCACTGAATAATCGTACTTTTCACTATTAATGGAGATATCAGGAAACTGACATTGACCTGGGCATGAGAGCTGCAGTATCCTTGTTTCACCTCCGGGGTGAATTTGTGAACTATAAAGCCATTTTTAAGGAATTCAAATCCATATTTCATCTCCGGGGAAAAACAGTGCCCAGAAAAAAGAAACAAATCTCGTTTCCTGCAAAACAACTCACAAAAATGGTACTGTTTTCTACTTTATCTTCCTGTGACAGATCGATTTATTATTACCCCAACCTACGACAATACACTACCCATGCCTGTCCAACCTGCATCAATTGATAAATCTTTATTTTTTTAACCGGAATTTATGCCTGTGCCCTGAATGTAGATGATGTGAACACTGAGTATTATCAAAGAAGAACCAAGTATTACCGACAAAAAAGGGGCCGCCTTACAACAGCCCCACATAGTATTCTATCTTAATAAACCGGCAGTATTACTTAGTAAACGGTATACCGTTTTTATCACAGGAATAAAAAGCGTTCCACTCCCCATCTACCGGAAGGTTTTGATCTGCCACCCAGTTTGTCCAGGCGCATGTTGGTTTGCAGCAATCCTGCATCGTAGTAGTATGATATCCGCTTCTAAATGTACCATTGGCAGTGGCATCGGCAGGAGTCTGCACCTCCGGAAATGGAAGAGGGAGATGATTCTCTATCAGCCGGCATCCGGTGACCCGTGTGAGATTATCCGGGCAGCGCACACGCTTCACCATAACTTTCCAGTTCTGATGATAGAGTGAGCCTGGCTTGTTTGACTCGATACAGGAACGGCGCGTATCTTCAGTAACTTGCGGGTTTGAACTCACCAGTGCCTGATTACACATTTCCTCAATCTTCTCCTGACAGGCAGTTGATTGCAACGCTTCGATAGTAGGAGGCCATGCATTCCCCCGGCACTCAGCCTCGTATCGAAGGAAAGAGATACCCCCGCTGCCTGGATTCTGATAAGGATATTTATCATAGATAAACTCATCGAAATTTGAGGTATTCCCGAAATCAGGATCATCATAACAGGAATTGAATGCCCCGTATCCTCCTGCACCCATGAACACATCAAACCCATAAGGTCCGCTGGCTGCAGTGTTGAAACTCTGGACAATCAAAGGCTTGGGATAAGGGAGTTCTGGATGTTTGGGTGAACTTGGTTCAGGTTCCTCAAATATGATCTGGTAACACTGGCAGCAACTGCTCGGCCCGTCATCAACTCCCCCGATATCGGGATCATGTCCCACCACTCCATAATTGAAAGGCGGATCATCAGCATCCCAACCGTAAAGCGCTGCATCGTCTTTTGCTGCCTGGAGCATCTCGGTGCTGAAAAGCATGAACCTCGGGCAGATAAAAGTCTTGGGCAGATTGGCTTTGCTTGGATCCTCCGGCGGGCTGCAGGAATTCGCTACCCTGCATCTGCCCCCGCAGGCACTGTTAAGATCACCCTCTATGCAGCCATCTACATAAAACCTGCTGTAACAGGGGTCAGGAGGATTAATATGATATGATGGAGTATAGGGTTCCAGTGTAATTGTCATGGTTGTATCATAGGTACCTACGGGAATAGAAACTGCAGTGTAGCCGGTTTTGGAAACTCTCACACTGTCAACAGCAACCATTCTTTTTTGTAATATTCTAACAGTTGCAGCCTTGTTTCCTTTCCGGAGTAAATCAGAAAGATTCATCTCTTTCATCCAGGGCAGTTTAAAAAAAGTACTCTCATTACCGATCTGAAGTTTTGCAGCATAGATATTGGCCTTGAGTGACCGGCTGATCGGATTCAGACTGTAAAAACCTGCTCCAAGTTTGCGGTCCAGTGCGTTATAGATAAATTTCCCGTTGAGCGTATAAACACTCACAGTCACATGCGCAGAATTATCGCTGACAGCAAAATGAAGAGTACTGCCTATGAGCTGAGGCGCCTGATATACCCTCCGGATTACTCCAGGTTTTGTACTCATTGGTACTGAGATGGAAAAGGAACCATCATTTGCAGTAGTTGCAGACAGATTGGCATTTAAGAGCTCAACCAGGGCGCCATCAATTCCCGCTCCCTGCTTATCAATCACTTTTCCGCTTAGAACCTGGGAACAGGGTAGAAAAAGGACACCCGATAAAAGCAACATACATACACTTTTTGTACTCATAAACATATATTCCTCGATGGAAACCTTATCACAGTTCAGCTTTAAGATAAAAGCCGAACAGAGATGAAGCAAGGAGAGAAAAGGAAGGGTTTCTGCAAGACAGAAAAGGTACCCCCGGGGTAAATAACCTTCAGAGCGGTCACCAGTAGATAGCCCGATAGTGTGTCGCTTACCTTACCATAAAACGGCTGGTAAAATTTTTTCCGTTCCCGTAAAGATTGATGATGTAAACACCAGGGATAAATCCTGCTGTAGATATGACAGCATCTCCAGACAAAAGAACAGACCTTATTACACGTCCATGAAGATCTGTTATCTTCAATTTAACGGTTTTCCCTTCCAGAACAGATGAATTTACAGTTATGAGACCATTGATAACTCTGATCCCTTCTGTAATTCTATGTCTGTTCTGTACCGAATAAACTGATTTAACCTGATCATCAACCAGTTCCCAGTACTGGCTCTCAGGAGAGACTGTGCCTCTGTCCTGAATAATTCTATCCCCGTCAGCCCTGAGATAGAGTCCGCTGTGCTGCATTTTCAGGCGTGCGAGGTTGGTGTCTTGTTCAAATTCAAAGATTACCCTCTGATGTCCGCCTCCATTCCAGTTGTAAAGCCCGACTACTATTCCGGCCGAGGTCGATTCATTAGGAATATCAAGGACCTTGTTTCCAAACTCGAGCCTGAAAACGTTTTCTCCGTTAAGAGAGATCATCCTGACAACTGATGCGGAACTGTTGCAATCGCCAAGCCGCAGTGAATTATCGGTAAGGACAGTCATACACCTGCCATCCAACCTTGACTTCAGACGGCAGGTTCTGAAGAATTCCTCCCGGAACATATCACTGTACATAGCACCGACAATCTTACAGTGATTGATAAGATCCTGTGAAGACTTTACCTCGTTGGCATAGTTAAGTCCGTAAGGCCAGAAATGCTGGTTATCGCCATTAACTACTGCATTTTGATCTCCGGTGACCTCCCTTATCATCGCTGTAGCGTATGCACCTGTAAAAACCCCGTTCTGCATCAGGTTTCTGTATTCATTTGTGGTCCCCACCCCCACTGTATGGGCGATTTCGTGCATTGCAGTGTGCACAACCATGTAATTTTCTTTGCCAAATCTGATAGTTCCGTTAAAATTGGCATCTGCAGTCGATACATCAGGATTATAATAGACATTCAGAAATTTTGTAATAGAGGTATACTTGTTATAGTAGCCCAGTGCCGAATCCATTGCGACCTGGATCTTTGCATAAGCATTCTGCTGTGTCTGTGTGGGGTTGTTTTCACGATGAAGTGTATAGGTGATGTTGCCGGTCTGAGCAATAACAGAATAATTGAAAAGTCCCAGTAAAAACAGAGTTAAGATAACAGAGCCTTTATGATTCATATCTGCCTCCGTTTTGTTTCCAGCGAAGGATTTCTTCACTCGCACAGGTTTACTTCTGTCCCGCAAAACTCTCTTTTTCCTGTGGACAGGTATATTATTCAATATACATTTATTACATCATCCTGCATCCAGATGTGATCATTTCTGTAACTTTCATTCTTCTTCCTGCAACAGTCCAGGTTGTCATTTCGACGAGTCTACGAGGAAAAACCTATTAATATGTAAAGAGTAATCTGTTAACCACATTACCACTCTTAATCACAAAACTCACCTGCCTGCACCATCTTAAAGTCCCCCACCGAGGCATTTTGGGGGCTCTCTGCAAGGAAGATTTCTTTTAGTGCGTCAGGGGATTCAGGGAGCGTTAAAAAAGCCTGCCGGAGATTTCCCGGCAGGCTTTTAATTTCAGTTTACTTTCACTTCAATTGCCTTGGGCCTGGCCTGCTCCTTCTTCGGAAGCGTCAGTTCCAGTACCCCGTTTTTCATCGATGCGTCAATCTTTTCCGCTTCCACCGAATCCGGCAGGGCAAAAGTCCTGCAGAATTTTCCGTAACTGCGCTCGAAATGGCAGTACTTTTCCTTCTCCTGCTTGTACTCCTGCTTCTTTTCACCCTCGATACGAAGGGCTCCATTCTCTATTGTCACTGAAACATCTTTTTTGTCCAGGCCGGGAAGATCCGCCTTTATGGTATAAGCGTTTTCCCTCTCTTCGATATCGACCCTGGGCCAGTTTCCGGATGTCAGTTGACGATCGGCCGCCTCGAAAAGATTACCACCAAACACTTCGTCAATCCAGTCCGAGACCGCTGCCATTGGATTGCTGTACCTGATCAGTGCATTCATAATACCTCCTGTTTGTTTATTGCTTTTATCTCATTTTTTCACCAGAGAGGATATGCAACAGTCATGCCATACCGTCAATTGACAGTTATATGATGTTAATGCCGGAATCCGTTTCCAAATGCAACAACATGATGAAACAAAATGTTTCATATTGATCCTCAATCAGGGTCGGTATCGGTATCGAATAAAGAAAGAATGAGTAAGTGGAAATAAAAGATAATGGACGGAATAGGTATAGAATAAAAAGTCTCCTCGCTTACGCGTGAAACTTCAATTCCTGATAAGGGGTCCCTTCTGGCTCAGTTTCCTTGCCAGCAGCAGCACTCAAAACCTATATTTCATCAACCCCGGAGGACTAGGATAATGGTAATCCAGCGGTCTTGAAAACCGCCGACCGCAAGGTCTTGGGGGTTCGAATCCCTCGTCCTCCGCTTTCTACCCCTTCACACACTCCAGCTTAGGCAATTCCTCTTCGATCAGCCCGGGTGCATAACCGATTGAGTAAGCTTTTTCACTGTTGAGGGAAACATCCGCCGGACGGGGTGCGGGCATCGGGAAGTCCTTACTGGTACAGGCAGTAAGCAGTTCACCTGCCACTCCCAGTACTCCGGCAAGCTTTAAACCGAATTGATAACGCGATACTCTCTCCCTCCCCCCCAGATGAATTATTCCTCTTGCCCTCTCCAGGGCTAAAAGCAGTCCCTTTGCAGCATCTGATACACTCACCACTGTGCGGACCTCATCGGTAAAAAGCAAGAGATTTTCCCCGGATTTCATGCTTTTTATCCAGGGCTGAATAAAACTCGCCGCGCATTCGGGTGTATCACCGTACATAAGAGGCATCCGGCAGATCACCAACTGGTCATGACGGACCTGCATCTCCAGTTCTGCAGCCACTTTCTGCTGACCGTACACATTCACAGGGCAAACTATGCTCCCCTCATCGTAAGGGGCACTTTCGCCATCAAAAACCAGGTCCGTAGAGGTGAAAACACAGGGGATTTCCCGCTCATTACACAGCCCCGCAACAGAGGATGAGAGTGTAACATTCACTTTATATGCTTCTGATACATGCTGCTGGCAGTAATTGGGGTTTGACACAGCAGCACAATGAATAACAGCATCGGGCCTGACTCTCTGAAACAGATCCTTGAGAGAACTGTACTGTAGCAGGTCACATTTGACAAAGGTTACACCCGGAACCTCAACCCTGTGATTGTTGCAGACACCAATGACCTGATACTTCAGAGATGCTGCCCTGCAGAGATTCCAGCCCAAAAATCCAGACGCGCCCGTGATAAGTAATTTTTTCATATCGTAAAATTAATAACGAATGAAGATGAGTTCAAAATGTTTCCTCTCACAAATCGATATCGGTACATAACAGATCTCCTTTTAAACCTCTCTATTCTTTTCGATACCGATAAGAACATTAGAACGCACATAAAAAAAGCCGGATACATCACTGTATCCGGCTTGAGAAACTAAACTATACTGTACTTCTTACTTCACAACCTGTACCGGTGACATAATGTTAATAGCCTTGCCATTAACATCGGTAGCATTAAACTTCACGAAGTACATTCCGGCAGCCAGTTTGGATGCGGAGAGTGTCTCTGAAAGCTTTGCAGCATTTTTAATTGATGAACTTGCAAACACGGCACCCTGGCTGTTGATAAGGCTGATTTTACCTTTAGCAAGTTTTGCACCATTCCAGTTTACATTGACCTTGCCATTGAGGTAGTTGACCTTGAGACCCGATGTCCTTGCAATCTGCGAAGCAGGTTTGAGAACAGGGGAACCATCAGTAAATTTGTACTCGGATACGCCGGGGAAGTAGATGTTATCAACACCTATGTAACCACTGGCATCTTGCGGACCCTGAACTTTAAACTGCAGCTTTGCCATCTTAGTTGCATTGAATGGGATCGCATTTGCGCCTTCCCATGATTCGTGAATTTTAAGAGCACTGAAAGGAATTTCCACAGCATACCATTCATCGCCGGTTGCTGGGAGATCTATAAACCACAAGACTCCATCACCGCGGTCAGATATGGTTTTTGTCGGGCTATTTACATCAGCCACATCATAGTTGTCGCTGATCTCCACTGTAATCTTGTCCAGATCGCTATTAGCATAGTAATGGAAGTAAACACTGTTTGCGCCTGCGGCAGTGGCATTCCAGTAACGGGCAGTTGCGGAATCATAGAGATTACATCCAATTCCTATAAAAGCCTGAACAGAAACACCGCCTTTATCAATTGTCGGGCCAAGTGCATACAACAGTTTAGCAGCACCTTCTGTGATTGTGATCAGAAGACGACCAGTCTCTTCATCCGGCAATGCCCCTTCCAGAACAGTTGAAGTTCCGCCGATTTCCACATCATTGTAAGCATACCAGTAGGTACCGAGCGGAGAAGCATTAGCTGGAGTTACATCAAAATTAGAAAACAGACCAGTTGCTGGAAGTGTGCTGGAAGCTACAGGCACTACGTCTGTCCATATAAAAGGAGAAACCCACTCATAATCTATAATCCAGACATCATCAATATCGAGAGTCGCCTCGGTTACGGTCATGTTGAATTCTTTCTTGACTTCCCACGCCAGTTTTGTGCATTGGGTGATATCAAAATCAAACGGGGCATCTTTCTGAGCCCATGCAGGCTGTGCGAGATCGGCAATATTAATAGTGATTTGTTGCCAATCGTCAGTGACATCAAAGCTACTCTGATAGTAACCAAACGTAGAATCATCATCGATATCTTTGGTCTGGATTTTGAAATCAACAGACATTGCTTCGCTGCCTTTGATTCTGAACGACACTGCTGTTGCACCGGTAAGATCGAGTGACTTACCTTCTTCTGTAAGCATAGTACCTATTCCCACGTAAGGGTATGCAGTACCATAGGATGCTTTCCAGCTTGAGCCGAATGTGAAAGGCATGGTAGCATATTTATTACTGCCATCATCGCCTACAGTAAAAGTGTATTCCTTTACCTTCCATGTATCATTGGGATTACCATAAGCTTCGCGGTTTTTTTCTTCGAATTCCACGTTAATGACTGAAGGAGTACCTGGAGTCTCTACCTGCGGACGATCATTAGTACCGAGGCCGGAGTTATCATCGTAGTAGTACCAGTAATACAGGAAATCGTTCTGGTTTGTGCCGTCCTCATGATCATCTACTTTGGAATCAACAGCAAACAAGGACGAAGATGCTAACAGGACCGAGGCCAGTCCTAAGAGAGCGGTCTTGAGAGTAAAACGACCCATAAAAAATCCCCTTTGAAAAGGTTATGAATTAAAGTAACGATTGAGTCCGAACTTCTATTTTACTTCTTAGTATTCGCATTGAACAGAAAGGTTCATTCCGGGATTGAGATTATTAGAGGACCTGACAAAATTGAACTACTGCCCTTGAAATATAGAATTACACAAACAGGTAATTCAATGTAATTAACGAAATTTCTTCAACCTGATTCGATATAAAATAATTATTTTAACATAGTTGTCAATAATTTTCATTTTTTACCTATAAATGAACTTATTGCTGCACCAAAGCAACTATAATATTAGCAGTTGGACCGAGAAAAATTCCAGTGCTATTCTAAGAATATCAGGATTGTTTGGCTGAAAACGATTGAAAGAAAAGGAGAGATGATGAATAAACATCTATTTAAGGGGTTAATTACCGCAACCCTGATACTTGGAACTGCGATTCTCAGTTCAGCACAAACTCCTGTGGCGAGACATGGCAATCTTACAACCAGTGGAGCCTACCTCCTGAATAAGAATGGAAATATCGTCCAGCTTAGAGGCATGAGCTTTTATTGGAGCAGAACCGACTGGCCCGGGTACACCTATTATAATACAAGCACTGTAGATTTCCTTGTTGATTCCTGGAAGTGCTCTGTGGTCCGGGTAGCATATGCCAATGGCAGTGGATGGGATGGCGTCAAAACAGTTATTGAAAGAGCCATTTCCAAGGGAATCTATGTGATTATCGACTGGCACTCCCATAATGCGCACAATGAAGAGCAGCAGGCAATAGCTTTTTTCAAAGAACAGGCCCAAAAGTACAAAAATACTCCGAATGTGATTTTTGAAGTCTATAATGAACCAATCACAGCCGGCGGCGCTACCACCGGCACTATTGAGGATGCAGCGAAAACCTGGGGGGCCATAAAGTCCTACCTTAAAAATGTTACTCAGGCGATCCGTAATGAGGGCGCCAATAACCTCATTATCCTGGGTACACCCTATTACTGCCAGTTTGTCGGAATAGCTGCATCCGATCAAATCAAAGATAACAGCGGCAATCCTTATAAAAATGTAGCCTACGCTTTCCATTTTTATGCTGCCAGCCATGGCCCCAATGCATACTATGTAATAAATGGTGATGATGGCGGGGTTGGAATGGAATCAACATATCTGGGTAACGGACTGGGACGCGTCCCGATATTTGTCAGCGAATGGGGGACATCTCATTCTAACGGCGGGCAAGAGGGAAAGAACCAACTCGATAGAACAAATACAAATTGGTGGTTTGACAAATATATCAACGGCAAATACAAGCTAAGCTGGTGCAACTGGTCTGTTTCATCTCACGAAAGATCGAGCTGCTTCTCCGGAGGCACAAACCCCAGCGAATCCGGTCAGATAGTAAAGGACCTGCTTGCGGCTCAGTCGACTGATGAGTATGAACCGGAATGGAAATCAGGAATTGAAGGTCCTGCAAAGGATGCTTCTTTTAATATGCCTGGTACTCGTGCAGCCAGACAATTCAACAGATACTACGGCAGTGTACAGCAGGCAAAAGTCAGCTTTGTGGACAGAGACCAGATAGATGTCAGAACAGCTAATGATTCTTGTCTTAAGGTCAACACATCGGGAGATGATAACTGGGTTTCCTATAAATTCAACCTGTCAGTCGCTACAAGTAAAATTGTTATCCGGACTTTGGCAAAAGCAGGAGACGGCAATATAGAGGTTTATGTGGATAATACAAAAGCAGGTGAGATTTCCGTACAGAAAAGTACCACCTGGACCTCGATTGTCACCAATATAAATGTCCCTGCCGGACAACATACAGTAAAACTCCGGTTTGTGAACACAACCGGCTCCGGTTACATGATCGAATGGATCGAACTCACAAATGTCATAACCGCTATCGACAACGCACTCCCGCAGTACAGAATAAATAACGCTGATCCAGAGATAGTGGTTAACAAAAGGGGATTCAGGATAGATTTCCCTCACAGCCACGGATTCACGGCTTATTCCATCATTGGAGCTAACGGCCGGGTCATCAGAAGCGGTTCTATCAATCAGAGTAAATCGGAATTGAACATCAGCGGTCTGCCGGGCGGAATGTGGCTTATCAGGCTTGATAACCTCAACGGAGCAAAATTATTTAAAACGGTTGTAAGCGGAAAATAATCCTGAATTCGCTTCGGTGTGCACCTGTACACCGAGGCGTGTAACTCATACAGAAGGGCATCACAATGAAAAAATTGATCCTATTGGCGTTAGCACTCTCACTCGTCTCCCAGGTCTGGGCTCAGAATTACAACCAGCTTCATGACATGCTCATCAAGTTTTACTGCTACCAGAGGGCTGGTCTCGCCAGTGGTTCGGCAGGCAACTGTAACCCGGGTTATGCCAATGCCTGGCATGGCGGAGATAACTATAATGGTAATAAGCTCGATGGAGGATGGTACGATGCAGGTGATTATATCAAATTCGGAATGCCTCTGGGCTACACTGTTTACTGCCTTCTGAAAGGTTACGATGTTTTCCCCAGTGCATATACCGTATCAAACGGCATCCCCAATATCCTCACTGAGGTAAAATTTGCCACAGATTATCTGACCAAAGCTGTAATTAATGACAATACGATCGTTCTGGATGTAGGACAAGCAGCAGATGAGCATGAGACCTGGGGTGTGAAATATGAGAGTGGACGCAGTGGAAATCAGATCCTCCTCTGCAGCGGCGCCGACATTCCGGCAACATACGCCGCCTGTCTTGCCCTGATGTCCACTTTATACCGCAAGTTCGATAAAAGCTATGCAGATCTGTGCCTCGCTAAGGCAAAAGTGGCATTCGAATTTGCAAGGAAAAAAATTGAGGCAGGCGGGGATAATAACCTCTATTGTAGCGCTCAGCAGAAACATGGTAAATATCTCTACTATTATCCTGATGTGGAGGGCAAATTACAGAGGCAGATAAATGACAAGATGGTTGCAGCCGGAGTTGAATTATACCGTGCAACCAACGATGAGAATCCGATTTACAAAACCTGGGCAAAAAAATCGATCACAAGCCCTTATAGCATCATGGGTTATGCTTACATAGGACCATTGGCAGCTTTTGAGGTCTGGCGCCAGGGTCTGGGAGGGTCTTCTGCTCTAACCAGTAATGTCTCATTCATAGAGACCAAAATACAAACCACGGGCGTTTTCAAGGACATCTTCAAGAACAGTGGATGGGGAACTGCCCGTGAAGCCGGATCTGCTGCTTTTGAATATGCACTAGCTTACATTGTTAGCAATTCTGATGACACACGGGCACTCTATTCTAAGCGCATTAAAAACCACGTTGACTGGGTTGCAGGTTACTTCGGCGACCCTAAGAGATCTTATGTAATCGGTTTTAACAACTCTCCGGCAAATTATATCCATTATAGAACCACCAGATCCGGGCCTCAAGGCGGACTTGTCAGCGGACCGGATGACAACGGTAACTGGAGCAATGATGGTACACCGGAACACTGTGAAGTGGCAATCGATTATAATGCAGGTATCACAGGCGCGGTTGCATTCTTAAAGGCCATAAATGATCCAGGAACTGATGTAAAGGTCAACCAGGCCTTCAGTGCAACCAACAAGGAGGGGGTAAACTTCTCCTCGCAGAAAGTAAAGTTTACCGCGGGTTTTTCAAAGTCGGTTGCCTGGACTGTTAAGATCAGCGGTGCTTATGGATCAAAATCCTTTACCGGAACCGGAACAAGTATCAGTCAAGAGTGGGATGGAAGTGCGGATAATGGATTCTTTTTAAGCGGGGAAACTGTTGCTGCCAATCTCAGTATCGAGGGTAATATTGTTGCCTATGATATTGTCAAAGCTAAAGGGATAAATATCATCATCGAGGCTGCCAAAAAACCTGCAACAAGCACTGGTGATGTTCTGGTGGATAATTTTGATGACAAAGATTCGACTCACCAGATAAACGGTAACAAATGGGTGGCTTTTGGCACTGGAACAAGTGTAATGTCGATAGTAACTGATGAAGGTTCAGGTGCTTTAAGGGTCACCTGTAATGTTGCCTCCCAGAGCAATTCAATCTATGCAGGTGTAAAAGCAACCCTCAATGGTGGCAGTCCGATTTCAATTGGTCCTGCAAAAGCCATCGCTTTTGATATGAAATCAAACAAAGAAGCAACTGTCTATGTTGAACTCGAACAGGCAAATATCACAGATGGTGCTTACTACAGCACAGTTGTCCCTGTTATGAAGGTAAGAAACACATATCGGCTCAATATTGCTGATTTCACTCAACCCTCATGGAAAACTGCATCAGTTCCACTTGATCTCAACAACATTACCGCTCTACGGTTTACTGTTTACGATTCGATAGGTTTCGCGCAGCTAACACTTGACAATGTTTTCGTGGATCAGATGCAGGTAGTCGTCTCATCCAGATACAAAATGCCGGAAATGATCCTTCAGAGCTATCTGAAGCCCTTAATATCCAATGGATCACTGACTTACAAATTACCGGAATACTCCGGAAGCCGTCTCGATGTAGCCATTTTCGATATGAAAGGGAAACTTGTCCTGAAACAGGGATTAAACGGAAAGAATAATGGGATGGCCTCTGTCTCTCTTTCCAGGCTTCCTTCCGGGATGTATACTGTTGTTCATTATATTGATGGCAAAGCAAACGGCAGCAAAATTAATTTTATAAATGCCAGATAAGTAAAAGATTCGCTCAGGAGAAATCCTGAGCGGCTTTCTTTGATCAGACTATAAGATTAAACAGACTGCTTAATTTTAGGGAAAAACTTTAAATCGTTTGTAGTTGCTTCAGAATCAATTTTTGTGTAAATTTCTTGATACAGGGATTACAGAGGAATATAATTTATCTTTACAGAATTCCTGTCTATCCTGATAATTATCCCATATTCTTCCTGAAATTGGCAGAATATGGTTAGTGCTTATAAATCTTTTGAAGGGGTGTACCATATGTCTATCTTTCGTACCATTATCGCTGTTTGCCTTTTTTCCGCAGCGGCATTTGCTCAGGACGATGTCAATCTGAGTGCTCCGGCATTTCTTGATGATTTCAATGATGCTTATGGTGGAGCTCCTCACCAGAATACTCTGGGTGAGGTATATGGTTGTGTTACAGAAGGTGCTGCTTACCTGGGAGGAGGATACTGGTATACGTTTGATGATAAAAGCGGTTCAACAGTGAAAAATGCCGCTGGAGAAAGAATTGTTGCTAAAGATAATGAAATAACCATGGTCCCTGACAGTTTTATGCATGTTCTCATCTCAACATCTACCAGTTCATTGGATTATCCTTATGCCGCAGTTGGATGCAATCTCGTCGGTGAAGGAGAGAAATATCTCGATTTCAGCAAAATGACTGCAGTGAAATTGAAGGTAAAAGGAAGTGGAACTGTAAGAATGCAATTTGATACTAAAGACTTTGCTGATGGAGGATATGACTGGGGCCAATACGGGTATTCAATCAAACTCACCGCAGATTGGACCACTGTGAATATTCCAGTTGATGATCTTCTTCCTGAAGCCTATTCCGAAATGGACAAAGCAGGATGGACATGGAGCCACGGAGCTTCTGCTGTTAACAAAATGGCTTTTCAGGTTAAATCTGGTGATGCCGATTTTTCTGTTGACGACATCGAGCTTGTTGGTTTAACCTACGGGGATCTGTTCTCGTCAAGCAGCGTTAATCGCGCCAAATCTTTCAGAGTTGCAACTGTATTCTCAGTAAATCCATCTACAATATCCTTTAATCTGCCGCAGAAACAAAGCGTTACCCTTTCCATTCACGATATGCTGGGAAACAAGGTGCGTTCCCTTTACAATGGTACCACTTCTGCAAAGACAATCAACTGGAACAGCAGCAGCCTTCCCAACGGACGTTATCTGGTAGTGCTTGACAGTAAGGAAGGACGGCTTTCTCAGCCACTTAATATTACAAAGTAACTTATAAACAGGTTTTATTTGGAGAGGCCGCCGGAGTTAACGGCGGCCTTTTTTATTGCTGCCGGGAGCCGGAAAAGCCCTGAACCCAATAATGCAGGGGACACTTTAAGACACATCTCATACTGGGTTGAATGCTGGAAGAAAACCTTCCGCTCAACTTTACGTTCTCATGTAAAATAATCGGTGGCTTATAATTGACTGAGGTATTCTTTGAATGTATCCAGAAGTTTGGATTCGGGTACTTTAATTGCCGGTTTTCCCTTTACAAAGATCAATCCCTCACCTTTTCCTCCGGCAATTCCTATATCAGCATCCCTGGCCTCCCCCGGCCCGTTCACCACACATCCCATAACCGCTACCTTCAGGGGCTTTTCTATGCCAGAGACAATCTCCTCCACCTGTACCGCCAGTGATTCAAGGTCAATCTGCGTTCGCCCACAGGTAGGACAGGCAATTACTACCAGACCCTTTGCTAGACCCAGCGATTTAAGGATCTCCCTGGCAACTCCTATCTCCTGTACCGGATCACCTGCAAGTGACACTCTTATTGTGTCCCCTATTCCTTCAGCCAGCAGAGTACCTATGCCCACAGCGGATCTGATTGAACCACTTCTTAGGGTCCCCGATTCTGTAATTCCGATATGCTGGGGTACATCGGTGTTCTGCGACAGGAGACGGCAAGCCTTTATCGTGGTCAACACATCGCTGGCCTTGATCGACAGGATTATATCCCCGAATCCCAGCTTATCCATGGTGGCGATATACCCCTGAGCACTCTCCACAAGAGCCTCAGGCTCTGGCCCGCCATACTTTTCCAGCAGTCTTTTTTCCAGAGATCCTGAATTTACACCGATCCGCACCGGAACGCCTGCGCTTTTAGCAGCATCTATAACCATTTTTACTCTTTCCGGGGAACCAATATTACCGGGATTGATCCTGATCTTGTCTGCGCCAGCCTCAATTGCAGCAATTGCCAGACGATAATCAAAATGAATATCGGCTACAAGCGGCACATCGGTCTGGCTCCTTACCGTCTTGAAAGAAGCAGCCGCATTCTGGTCAGGAACAGCGATCCGTACTATACGACATCCCGCTTTTGTCAATCGATCGATCTGAGCAAGCGTTCCATCAATATCTGAGGGTTTTGTGTTGGTCATCGACTGTATCACAATCGGAGCGTCTCCTCCGATCGTAATCCCTCTTACATTGATTTTCCTGGTTATTTTTCTGGAGATACTCTGCATGAAAATCTCAATTTTACTGTGCGGCCAGCGTTACATCCTGGCCATTTACACCCGTAACAGCCAGACTTCCGCCATCGTCCTTAAGCTTGAAGCCATCCACTTTTGAACAAAAACCGTTCGCGTTTCCTTTATATTGTACATCAACCACCAGTACAGCGTTTTCCCCATTCCAGTTTCTCTCCCTGACAGTGCTTACCCCTGCCAGAGTCTTCAGAGAGTTAATGACTGCTGTTTTATGCTTGAATGCTGAGACTCCGTTTATAGTCACACTTATCGGGACTCCGTTATTAAGCTGGTTCTGCCAATCTTTGATAATGGCATCGAGGAGTTTACCGGCAGCTATCTGGGCTGCTTTATCAATGGCCTGATTACCGGCAGTATTAGGGCTCACATGCACCTTTGCAGCATGTGCGCTTTCCGATCCGATAATCCTGCCTGTTGTACAATTAACTGCTCTAAGTGTAATATCAGCCTGAACAGAAACCATCCCTCCCAGATTTTTGGAAATCTCTTCAGCCTTACGACTCACTGCATTTCCTGTAATGACCACTTCGGCTCCATGTTGCATCCCCAAAGCAACCACAGCCTTTGCATCACCTGCCAACTCTGCCATTTTCTGTTTTGAACTCCTGATACCGGCTACAATACCCGGGTCTACAAGCTCAAACTCGTATGGATCCTTTAGAAACTTCAGCACTGCACTCTCGGCAGACTGATTTGACGGCTCCTCATTACCAATATTGTTTTCACTGATAATAACCATGACTCTTGGCTTTTCCATCGATTCGATCAGTACATGGAACGCAGCCAGGTCCTCCCGCATAGCATTTCTGGAAAGCTGCGCCTTTATTTTGATCTTCACCAGCCCATCTGCTGCTTTTGATTCCGAGATGATATCGTATTTTTTAACTGCTCCTATGGTTTTTGTGACAATCATGTCCCTTTTAACCATAAAATTTTCGACTTCAGTCTGGGAAAGCAAGATTGTTCCTATCCCCTTTTCAATCGCATCCCGCTTCGCCGCCATCAATGCCTCGTCACGATTCACACTCTCCCCGCTTCCCTCCACAATCAGATCCTCCTGTGCGAAAGCAGTGAGGATAACAGCGAAGGAAAACAATACAACTATTTTTAAACGACGCATACTGGCCTCCATTGATTTCAATTTCAGAAATCAAAATACAATATGGAGAGAATCGGGAAGCATATTTGATCGTGCCGGCCTTTTCTTCATCGGGGTCGGAATCGGTATCATCTTTTTTCCGGAAAACTCAAAGGGTTAAATTAAAAAACAGGAATTTTCGATTCCGATGCCGATACCGATTCCGACCCCGAAATGGAAACAGCTAATCGCTGTTACCACCAGAGAATCCCGTGGCTTATTCGATTTTTTCTGTCGTAGAGCACGACTGTATAATGTCCGGGTGAAAGCTTTCTGCCAATTGGAATCACAATCCGGCCCGAATTGTTGAAGGATATTGAATTTGAAGCCATAACACGTTTTCCAGCCACGTTGTACATCTCAATTCCGGAAACATCCCTGTTATCGATCTCAATAACCAGGTTTTTCATCACCTGTGATACTGACACCTGCCACAGTGGTTTTCTGGTCCTCACGTTATTGACAATAGGTGTTACAGCATAAAGGATGTCATTTCCAGGGAGCATACCTTTTTTCAGTTTTAATTTGATATTATCGAGGTAAAGAGTTCCCCTCTGCCCAACCCCCTGGACCTGCCATTGTATCTTCTGAGTTACTTTTAGATCCATAATAGTGGTCGGTGACCAGGAAGGCGGTTTGAGATCTGTAAATCTTACCGTTTCCTCTTTCCAGTTTTTAGAAGCAGGGATTGTCTTGAGATTATAGGCGAAGTTTTTGATGTTTGCTGTGCCGACCATAAAGAGAATATCACTGATTTCACCCTCTGTTTTATAGCTGAAAGAGACACTCTCAAACATGCTCAAGTCAACTGTTCCTGAATCAAGAAAGGTCGTACCCACTCCGGCATACTGATCGATTTCAAACTGTATCTTGATTCCGTAACCAGGATGCCCCTCACCATCGAGAACAAGCAGCGCGGGATCCGAGGGAGTAATTGTGGAACTTCCGCTTGTAGATTTGTCATCAAAGAGGTACCATGATCCTCCAAGCGCATTAACCCCGTTGCCGTTTTCAAAATCATGGAGCAGTAGAGTACTTCCAGGTACAAATGGAAGATCCGGGACACCGGTAATATCAAAAGATGCGGACAAGAAAGAATCCTGGGTCAGAGAATCAACACCTGTGACATCAAGCCTGACATCGACCTTCTCCTTTTTATACCATCCTGCACCGGTAAAAACCACCTGGATAGATTCTGTCATACCACTGAAAATCTCTGTTTTCCCCGACTCCCGCCCTTCAAAAGTCAATGACCATGGGGCACTTCTGTCAAGTCTGGCTGATACCTTGATCTGCTGTTGTGACCGGAGGTCAACTGTCAAGCTGCTGAGTTCAAGAGGGGAGGCAACTGAAATAAGCCCGGAGAGAAGGAAGTTACAAGACGGGTCCTGCATGTCACTTCTGATATCGGGAAACTGGCCAGTAATTGCAGCAAAACCAAGCATTGTAACAGCCTGCCGAACCATAGAAACCTGTTCAGAATCGGTTGATCCGAAATAGAGCTGTGATGAAACAGTACTCCCCATGATTTTCCCCAAAACACGGCTGTTAAGCCCTTTTGTGGAGTAATCAGTATTCTTCGATCCCAGTATCGCACATGACCAGAGGGCCACCTCTTCACAAGTATTGGTGTTTTCACAATACTTGCCCTGATCATCGTACAGCCCCATCTGAAGAAGGATCATTCCTGGATTGGAATTAGAGTACTGCGTAAGAGTAAGCTTTGTATTTTCACAATATGCGATTGCCCGTGGATCATTGAACCACAATGCATCCATGGCAATTCTCCATTGAGCCATAATTCCCGCGTTCTGCATCCCAAGACCTTTATAAGGGTACTTTTTACCCAGTGATGCCTGTCCACCGGTTGTATCTACCCAGTCTGCTGCCTGGCCTTTGTTGTAATGAGGTAGTTTTTGTAAAACAGCATAGCACTTTTCCACAACCGCACTGAAGTCCACTTCTTTCTGATAATTATCGAACACTTTCATCCAGGCAGTGGCAAAATAACCCGGATTGAGATTGCTTATTCCACTGCTGCTCCAGTTATCACCAGGTAAAAGATATCTCTCGTCGGAACACATATTTAGACGAATGGACTTGATAATCTCCAGTGCCCTGCTTTGATATGTGATCCCGTTTTGATTGTACTTTTTCCAGTATCCATACTTCTGAAGTTCATCAGCGAAAACAAGAGCAAGCCCGATATCCAGATCTGCATCTGTAGCAGCACCTTTTCCTGTACAACTATCATCCCAGGACCAGCAGAAATATGACTTCTTATCCTCGCTCCAAAGCAACTGATTTGCCGCTTCGAAGATCTGATTGAATGCAGTCTGGTCATTATTGAGAACGGCAAGAAGCATCCCATAGCCCTGTCCTTTTGATTGAGCCTCTGATGCTGATCCGCTGTTTTTAATCAGGCCATTTGCTGAGATAAAGGTCTGTTTGAAATAAGTCCAGCCATTCTGAAGTTTTCCTCTGGCCAGATCAGGGTCTGATTGTAACAAGGATTTCAGGTCTTCTGAGTAATACCCTGAGAAGTCGTGTCTGGCACTTTTCAGGTATGGAAGATTCCATCCTGCTGCATTCAGGGGTAATAGAAAGAACAAATAAACCAGAACTAAACTGGATAATAATGGGGATTTCGGGTTCATCAATAATCTCTGTTGAGTTAACAGGAGAGCATTCACAGATTTAGTATCTATATAATGTATTAAGGTTCAGGGACTTAGCATAAAGTGGAAGAGTAAAATAGTTTAGGAAAAAGAGAGGGAAAGAAATCCCCCTTTATCCCCCTTAAATAAGGGGGGCGCTTCCAGCGGGGGGATTCTACCACACAAGGTGGGCACAGGCGAGGATATTCAGATTAAGTAAAAGGGAAGTATCACATTCTGCATCTCTTATTATGTCAATACAAAAGGATGGTTCAAGGCCAGAGTCCCCGAATAGTCTATTTCTCCCGGGCATATCAGTATTCTGCATTCTACTGTAACATCTTATGGCGGCATGTAATTTTCTATGTATAATTAAGGTATAAACAATCCAGGAGAGTTGAAATGAAGTATTTAATATCCCTTTCATTAGTGTTGACTACTGTTTTTTACGGGTCTGCAGGGGTTAAAGGGATTGGCCCCACAATAAAACTCAGGCCGGTAAATATCAAAAATGTCTCCTATTCATCTACCGGAAAGTTTTTTGCGGTTCCCAATATGATTACCGCAGGAAGTGTGGGGATATTCACTGTAACCCAGACAGGCCAGATTGCTGCGGTTCCATCCAGACTTTCAGAGCGTGATTTCTCACGCTCTGCCGGGGTTTTTTATTACCATGAAAAAAAAGACGATAGCAGGGTGATGGCATTTCTACCTCTACCTGAGCTTCTTTCCGGCTATTCTGTGACTTTTCTCTCCAAAGGAGATACTCTGGTTGTTGCCGGAGGTGACAAAGTTCTTTTTTTCGAATCTGAAAACTGGAAACAGGTACGTTCTGTTACTATTTCTCAGAATACCACCAGGGCAGTTTTTTCACCTGATGGAAGCACGATGGCAGCTGTGGCTGACGGGAAAATATTTGTACTTGACACCCGCGCCTATTCCCTTCTCTACAAGTTAGATCCCCCGCGAGGATCTCTGTTTGCAGACGTGGCCTTTTCCAACTCCGGATCAAAAATCGCGGCTTTTGAATACAAAAACCTTCTTCTCGATTATCAATCCAGAGTCCGTATCTTTGACAGCCGCACAGGTGTTCTTGACCGTGATCTTCCTTACTTCTCCGATAAACCCGGAACTGTACCCGGAGCCCGTCTCCCTCTTCTTTCTTTCTCTCCGGGAGACAGCGCCATAGCCATTACAATAGAAAAAACATTCATGGGCAAAGTATTGTTAATCAAAAGCAATGACGGGACACTGATAAGGCAGTTTAACGGGTTCTGCCATGCATTCTCGCCGGATGGAACACTGTTTGCCGGAGGTGGGAAAATTTACAATACACAGACCTGGAAAGAACTGGGAAAATATGGAAACTCCGCTGTGTGTGTCACATTTTCACCAACCGAAAGAGTGCTTGTAGTTGTTACACCGGAGCACCTGAAAAGGTACAGGATTGAGGAGTAAATTAAGCGTTGGGAATGTCTGAACTATGAATAGAGATTACTTTAATCAAAAAATCATGCGAATCAAATAAATCACAGTTCAGACATTGTTTTCTAACGAGGAACTGAAAGCAAGGATCGTTTAATCACCAGGCAGACAGTAAACTTGCCAAATACATATAAACTTCAATTTTTACCCACTCTCTCCGGTCCTATCGTATTTTTAATTTTATCCCTTTTTAGTCGTATTCAAAGTTCACGATTCTTATCTCCAACGCCAGACCAGACCTTTAAAGAAAGGCTACTATGCATCCGGTTCTTTTCAAAGTATTCTCTTTTCCCATCCATTCTTATGGTTTCATGCTTGCCTTGTCTTTTCTGCTTGGTATCTGGCTCTCAAGTTACAAGGCTAAAAAAGAAGGGCTTAACCCGGAAACTATCGCCGATATGGGATTCTGGATCATCCTTTCTGCCATAGTCGGTTCACGCCTATACTACGTTTTTCTGCATTTTGAGGAATTCAGAGGAAATTTGATATCCATTTTCAACCCCTTTCAGAACGGGTCAATTGGAATCGGTGGTCTGGTGATGTACGGTGGTTTTATAGGAGCAATTGTCGCCGGGATCCTTTATTTCAAGATTAAAAAGATACCCTTTCTTCCCTATGCAGATGTTTCTGCTCCCAGCGTGGGAATAGGTATTTTTCTGACCAGAATCGGTTGTTTCCTTAATGGCTGCTGCTACGGGGCATCAAATACCGGTTCACTTGGTGTAAGTTTCCCCCTTGAGAGTCCTGCCGGTGTTTACCAGCAACATATACACGCATCCGGACTACATGCCTCGCAGCTTTACGAATCGGCAGGAGGTCTATTAATTGCAATTATTCTCCTCCTTCTTTCCAGAAAAAAGCTCTTCACAGGGTTCCAATTCTACCTTTTGGGCCTTTTCTACTCGGTTCTCCGCTTTATCGTGGATTTCAGCCGTTATTACGGTACCGATGAGAAGTTGGGACCTCTGAGCCACAACCAGGTTGTGTGTATCGTGCTTTTCATCCTTTTTTCATCATTAATACTGAAAAATTACCTCTTCAGAGATGAGCCAGCGGCAAAGCCAGCAGGCACAGTCGGAACTGTGCAGGAAAACTCCGACACAGAGGAGAAGTTACCGGAAACTGTCTCAAAATAATCTTTTAAACCTTTTGGATAATCCACAGGGTTTCTTTTGTTCTTTAGTCAACATTTCATGACAAAATAACATGTATAAAGAGATCCTCAATTCGATTCTCAGTCGTTTTGAGGATTTTATTTTTCCTCCACTGTGTATAATTTGTGATAAGCCCCGTTCTCTTCATAGCAAATGGCTCTGTGAGGGATGTTTGAACCATCTACTTGACAACAACAAAAAACGGATTCGTTGTCCCAGATGTTCCCAGAACAGAACACTTAGAGATTGTGCCTGTGAAATGGTGTGGGATTATCCTTTCGAGAGTATCTATTCGTTTCTTGACTACGATGATACCGTTCAGGGAATCATGCGTCATGTTAAGTACGGCGGGAAAAAGAAACTGGCTCATTATATCGGTGCCCTCTTTTCCGGAACTGTTCCGGAGTCGGTTCTTGAGGGAGTAGATATCGTTACAGCCATCCCGCTCCACTGGCTCCGCAGGAGGAAGCGTGGGTACAATCAGGCTGAGTGGCTGGCAAGAGGATTGATTTCAGGACTATCAGCACAACAACAAAAGCACAATGGACACAGAACAGAAATCATTCCTCTTTTTGATATTCTTTTCCGGAAAAGGCGTACCCGCACTCAGGTCAAACTAGACAGATCTGAGAGGCAAAGCAATGTGAAAGGTGCTTTTTCAGTTGCAAAAGGTAAAGAGGAGATATTGAGGGAAAAAACAGTAATACTCGTTGACGATGTAATAACTACCGGAGCTACTACAGCATCATGCACCGAAGCGCTGTTAGCGGCAGGATGTAAAGGGGTGAGGGTTGTCAGCCTGGCCAGAGATTGAATTCATATCCTCGCCTCATTCCTGCAATCTCTTTGGCAAAATCAACCCGCACAGCATTTTTTGTATTTCTTGCCACTTCCACAGGGACAGGGGTCATTACGGGAGATTTTAGCCTCAGTCCTTATAAAAGGCTTCGGTTTTTGAATCTCACTGTCCTCATAAAACCATTTCCCATCCACCTTTTTAAAAGAGGCTTTTTCATGCAGACTTTGGCGGACTCCATTTTCGGAGAATTGAGCTATGAATTCAACAACTCCTTCTTTATGTTCCGGCCCTCCATCGGTTACCTGTTTTATTTCAAGACCGTACCACTCTGATTCCTGAGACCATTTTCTGATCGCCTTTTCATCGCACTCCTTGCGTTTTTCTTCGATAGTAGAATTAATTATGAAGTCGACAGCCCCGAGCACATAAGCACTGTAACGTGCCCTCATCAGCTTTTCCGCGGTAGGTGCATCCGCACTGCATGTAACAAACTGTTCACAACAGGATTGATAGGATTGCTGCGATCCACAAGGACAGGTTTGCATAAAAAAGGACTCCTGGATTCTTGAATTTAAGCTATAAGGTCTGAAAAAACTATTGAAATAATTAAAGATATGGAAAAATACTCTCGTGTCTGGTCGCATCCCGCATTTTTTTAAATGATATGGACATTATGGTTGTTATCCGATTCAGAACCAGAAACACTGCATTTTCACTATAATTGAATATAAACCTCACATTTACCATTTTTAAGCTATGACAAACAATCGAGATTTCCTGGCGCTGGCGCTGGACAATGTTACATCCAGTGGACAAATTGAAGAGTTAATAGAAAAAACCTCAGAGTGGATTGGTGTTTACAAGATCGGACTGGAGCAGTTTACCCGTTTCGGGCCATCGGTTCTTGATATAATACGAAGGTCCGGACGAAAGATCTTTTTGGATCTCAAATTCCATGATATACCAAACACGGTCGCCAAAGCGGTCAAATCAGCCTGCTCGCTGGGAGTAGATTACCTGACAATCCATACCCAGGGGGGGCTGGAGATGATGAAGGCCGCGGCTGAAAGTGCACGCCAGTCCAGTGACAATCCCCCTAAAATTATTGGTGTCACCCTTCTGACAAGCCTTGGCCCCGATGCTCTCAAGAATGAACTGGCTGTTACCATGGAAGTAAACACCTATGTAAAACATCTGGCCTCCCTTGCAGTTCAGGCTGGAATTGACGGAATCGTATGTTCAGCGGCCGATCTCCCCTCTGTCAAACCTGATCTTCCAGCACATTTCCATGTAATAACCCCCGGTATTCGCCCTGCCGGCGCCGATATCGGTGACCAGAAAAGAGTAGCCACACCCGGAGCAGCAGTTAAAAGCGGTGCTACTCTGCTTGTGGTGGGAAGGCCGATAACCGGTGCTGAAGATCCGGCGAAAGCAGCAGAGGAGATCTGGAAGGAAACAGCCGTTTTCTGAAAGGAGTATCAGTGAAGGCAGATATTTACAAAGCACAGACCTTTACAGAGATTAATGCTGCTGTAAACGCAGTTTTCGATTCTGAAACAGGCCTTCCCGGAGATAAATCTTCCCGAATCGTCATCAAGCCAAACCTTAACAGTAACATGAATGCCCTCACCGGAAACACTACCGATCTGAGGCTTTTGTATTCGGTTATTCTCGCATTGAAAAAAAGAGGATATACAGATATTACTGTTGCTGAAGGGTATGCCGGAGGGTTTCACAGAGAGGGGATAAATGTAATCGAACGGCTTCGTGTTGATAAGTTATGCGATTTGACAGGTGTAAAAATCTTCAATGCCAACTTCGCTGCTGAAACCGAAGATGTAACTTTTGAAAAAGGAACAGTTGCCCGGGTCGCCCGGATTTTTCTCGATAACGATTTCTTTATCAATCTTCCAAAGATAAAAACCCATACTGAAACTGTCCTTTCCTGCTGCTGCAAAAGCCTGATCGGATGTCTTGCAGGTCAGCAGAATAAAAAAAAGGTACATGAGAGCCTTTTTAAAAACATTATTCATCTCAACAACAGAATAAAACCGCATCTGTATATTGTTGACGGGATCATTTCGATGGAGGGTAACGGACCTACTACCGGCACTCCGAAAAAAACAGGAATTATCCTGGCTGGTAATGATCCTTTCAGGATCGACCTGGTTGTAAGCAGGATCATCGGTATAGAAGATCATAACAGGGTTCCTGTGCTGAAAAAGGCATCCGTCCAGGGATTGATATCTGAAGAGATGCTTAAAGAATCTTTCCTGAAAGATGATTTACATCCATGCAACCTGAAGCTGCCATCCCTGTCACTTACTCAAAGGCTTGTAACAGATCAGCGATGGCAGAAGTATCTTCAAAAGATCCGCCATGCTCCAGTAATAGAGCAAATCTGTTCACTGCAGGCTGTAAGAAAATTAATGTTCAACCTGAAATTGACACAGGAGGTTTTTAAGAAGGAAGAACCTGCAATAGAATCGATTTCAGTTAACAAATCCAGATGTATATCATGCGGTAAATGCAGGGATTACTGCCCGACAGGCCTGTCTCCTTTTGAGTGTGAAACCGTATCTGAAAACAAAAACTGTATTAAATGCCTGTACTGCTATTCTGTCTGCCCGACAATGGCAATGAATTTTAAGGGTTCATTGGGCTTTTTCGAGGAGCAAGAGAAGCAGTACGGGAAACTAATCAGGGATCTTCTCTAATGGTAATAGGGATTAATGCCTCGGCTTTGAGTAAACGGAAAGGCGGAGCCTCGTTTTACATTCTGAATATTACAAAAGCTTTTGCTGATATCGACAATCAAAACTGCTATTATATCTTCATATCTAAGGCAATGGAAAGCCTGTTCGGCTCTCTCCCCCCGAATTTCAAATTGATACCTGCTGCTCCATCCAGTGTTTTTCATAGATTGATATGGGAGCAACTTGCATTGCCATTTCTCTGTAAAAAATACAAAATTGATACCTTGTTCTCGCCAAATTATACCTGTCCATTGTTTCTACCCGGAATCAGATCAGTTGTCACTATTCACGACCTGAGTTTTTTTCCTTTGGAAAAGCTGTATCCATTATCGAGGCGCCTGTTCAAGCCGATTATTCATTTATCCATCAGAGCATCTGATACAGTAATCGCCGTTTCCGAATTCACTAAAAAAGACATTTTGCGATACATTGGTCCTTTTGAACACAAGATTAAAGTAATTTATGAGGCAGCCGATCAAAGATTCAATGGTCCGGCCTCTCAAAAATTGATCGATGAGATAAAATCCTTTTATAAAATACCGGGGAAGTATATTTTATTTACAGGTTTTCTGGAACCGCGGAAAAATCTTGAACGACTGCTTCAGGCATTCGCAACAGTACGTAAAGAGATCGGCCATTATCTGGTTATTTCCGGAGGAGAGGGATGGTGGTATGATACCACTTACCAGAAAGTAAAGGATCTTGGCCTGGAGAAAGATGTCATTTTTACAGGTTATGTTTCAGATGACCATCTCCCCGCACTTTACAGCGGGGCCACTTTGTTTGCTTTTCCCAGTTTGTATGAGGGTTTCGGTATTGCTGCTCTTGAATCCATCTGTTGTGGAACACCTGTGTTAGCCTCAAACAATACCGCTCTTCCGGAAGTGGTTTGTGATGCCGGAATACTTGTAGATCCTTATGATGTAAAAAGCATAGAGAGTGGTATTCTTCAGTTATCTTTATCGGAAGAAAAGCGAAAAAAGCTCATTGGTAATTGTCAAAAAATAAAATCGAAATTCAACTGGCATAAGACTTCTTCCCAGACTCTTGAAGTTCTATCAAACAGAAAATGCCAGTAAAAATCCAGCCTACCTTTGAAACAGGGCAAAGATGTGAAAATGAACCAAAGTTATGAATTGCACAAAAAAGCACGAGTAACCCACTGGGAGAATACCTTCAGTAAAAACAGGAAATACCCATTCAGCAAATACTATCACAGCAGACTTTCACAGGTGTACAAATTCATTATTCCCCCCGGGTCCTGTGTACTGGAATTCGGTTGTGGAAACGGACGACTCCTTGGGTCTCTAAATCCCAGCAGAGGAGTAGGAGTAGATTTCTCAGCAGAGGCTGTTAAACTTGCCCGTGCTGCGTATCCTCATCTGGAGTTTCATACAGCCGACATTCATGAGTGGGAGACAACCGAGAAATTCGATTATATCCTACTTTCCGATATTGTCAATGATTTGTGGAATGTACAGAAAGTTCTGGAAAAAACAATTAATTTATGCAAGCCTTCTACCCGGGTTATAATTAATACTTATAGTAAAGTGTGGGATATACCCCTATCCATAGCATCCTCCTGCAGACTGGCTACGCCGGTTCTGAAGCAGAACTGGCTTACTCCTGACGACATCCGCAACCTACTTCACCTCTCCGGGTATGAAACTCTGCGCTGCTGGAGAGAGATTCTCTTTCCCATTTATTTCCCCATCCTGACCTCGGTATTTAACAAATGGATTGCCAGGTTATGGCCTTTCAATAATTTTTGCCTCACAAATTTCATAGTTGCCCGCCCCCTTTTATCTGATTCGATCAGAAAAAATCCGCCTAAAGTCTCAATTATAGTTCCGGCCCGGAATGAAGCTGGTAATATCGATAATATTTTAAAGCGAGTACCGGAACTTGGAAGTGGAACTGAGATAGTTTTCGTAGAGGGTAATTCTACTGATAATACCTATGAGGCAATTAAAAGCGCTCTCGAAAACTATCCCCACAGAGAGTGTCAATTACATAGTCAGAGCGGAAAAGGTAAAGGTGATGCAGTACGGTTGGGATTTGAAAAAGCCACTGGTGATCTTCTTATGATACTGGATGCAGATTTGACTGTTGAACCGGAGGAGCTTGGAAAATTTTACACAGCCATAGTATCAGGTAAAGCTGAATTCGCCAATGGGGTACGGCTTGTTTATCCTATGCAGGACAGGGCAATGAGGTTTTTTAATCTCCTGGGGAATAAATTCTTCAGCGTGTTCTTTTCATGGCTTCTCGGCCAGCCGGTAAAAGACACACTCTGTGGAACTAAAGTTTTATACAAATCCGATTATGAGAAGATCCGTAACAACCGTTCCTATTTCGGTGACTTTGATCCTTTCGGTGATTTCGACCTGCTCTTTGGTGCATCAAAGCTTAATATGCGGATAGTTGACATTCCCATCCGCTATGCTGAAAGATCTTACGGAACTACAAACATCAGCCGATGGAAACATGGCTTCCTGCTTTTGCGCATGGCTGCCATTGCCAGTAAAAGGCTGAAATTTATGTAATCAGAAGCAAGCGTTTCAATAACCATCAATTGAGTCTTACATTTGAACAGTCTCATTTTTCCTGGGTTTTAAACGGAGATAAGTCCAGCTCTCGACTCCATTCTCAGAACCGAATGAAACAGGATCGAAGTAATATCGATCATCGATGATCTCGAGATATTGCGATAGATATTGCCCATGAAATATCATTCCATCATATTCTGGCCCGCTTTCAATTGATCTTTTCACATCAGCAAGCCCTTCATCATGTGAGTAAATTTCAGCGGTAAAACTATCTACTTTTATCGATGGATAATAATGACGGATTATAGGTATCATGTAGCGTACCGAAAGCAGATTGCGGGGTTGCTCAGATTCAAGAAAACGGATTATTTCTGTTTTTGGCGATAAAATGTTTTTTTGTTCAGGGAATAATTTACATGTTAAATAGTAAATCTGTAGAATACACATCAGGGATAATAATCCGGTTTTATAAAAAGATCTTAAACCCGGAAGCGTTGAAAGAGCGATACCAAAAGTTATGATCCCTGTAACTACAAAAGTCACAGTATATGTTGGATTGAGACTCTGATTGCGTAAAGTAGTTAATAATACCAGTGTCATGTAGAAAACCGGTGGGAAAAACAAGTATTGTCTTTTTCTGAGTAAAATGAGTAATCCAAGTGACAGACCGGAAAAAGAGATTCCCATATCAAATGGTAAAGCACTGAACCTGCTTATCCAATATTTCCATACGGGCATTGGTGAAAACGCCGATCCTCTGAAAACCATAAAATACGCCTGGGTCATATAACTCTTAATTAGAGAGAATTTAAGAAGTGATGCAGGCCATAAGATAAAGATCACCCCGAGCCAGATTATCATTGACACAATAAAAATACGCAAAATTTTCCGGAATCCCACCTTTCGCTTCATTTCTGCAAACAAAAGGCTTGATACCCATGTCACCATCATTAATACCGCGTATTCATTACTTAAAAAAACTACACCCATTATTCCGGCACTGATATGGTAATACATCACTTTACCGCTTTGTACCGCCTTTATGAGCACAAACAGACAGCCGATACAAGCCAGAGTGAAAACACCATGTGTTGAAAGGATGGCTGTTGAGAAATACAAAGAAGTACTGCCGAGAACACAAAGAGCAGTAAGAAAAAAAGTTGTAATACTGTTAGAATAACCCAGGAGAAACAAAAAGCCTGCAAAAACAGTGATAGCGCAAAAAAGCTGCACCATTAAGGAATACATTCTAATCAGATGATCTTGATTTTTATGTATCCATTTACCTGTTACCAGGTAGTAAAAGTATAAGGGACCGTGCCAATGTCTATAAACTGAAATATCATCGGCTGAGCGGATAATCCTGGACAATTCGGTTTTTGATTTCTGGCTGGTTATTGCTGAAAAACCAAGTTTTAGAAACTGCGTAAATGGAAGTGTTCCGGAATCCATGTAGTTGGCAATAAAACCCTTCCGCACAACATATACATAATCTGCTTCATCCTCATATAAACAGATCTCAGGAAGGCTGTTTGCAAAAAAAAAAATAACACAGAATAAAACTACAAGTATCAGATTCAGTGAGATTATCAGAATTTTTCGTTTGGGAAATACTCCAAAAAGCATGATTTCCTCCCATCATCTGCAGAATTCTTATATTTGACAAATTATATTCTGGAGCTAGCCTTTTGCAACGCCCGCAACGATGAATGAGGAGCGTTAAGAAGTGCCTCAACTAGTGATATAAAAGGGTCAATCCAGGAATGGATAAAGATTTACTTTATCATCATGGTAATGTTTGTTCTTGCTGTTCCAATACCAGGAAGCAATCTCAAGGCAAGTTTAAGAATACCAATAAAGCTCCCGCGGGAAAAAAACGGCAGGATTTCTATTGGTTTGTTATTCTGCCGTAAATAGACTTTCATTTTTCTGAATCCGGCATTACGTCCAAGTTTTATTATCAATGAAGGGGGCATATCCTTTTCAGTTACACCCATTTTTTCTACCACTCGAATGGTTTGTTCCAGCTTTGAATGTCCTTTACCCGGTTCAACAGTAAGACAAATACCGCCTGGCTTAAGAGCTTTGAAAACCGAATTAATTGCAGCCTGAGGATCTACTGCATGGTGCAATGAATCGAAAAACACCGCATAATCGAACTCCTCATTCAGTTTTAGCTGCTCATAATCTGACAAGATAAATCTCAGTTTATCGACATTGTAAAGAGATCTGTTCTTTTCAGCAAGTTTGAGCATATCTTCAGAAATATCCTGAGCAGTAACATCATAGCCTCTTTTGGCAAAAAACACACTGGTCCAGCATGATCCGGCACCCAGGTCTAAGAGTTTACCAGGAGGAGGAGGCAGAAGTGAAATTATTTGACCTATATCTATCAGATAATTTCCACAGTTAAGGTCCGAAAAAGGCTTGTTAAGCGCATGTATCTGACCATCTCCTCCAAGATTCTTTAAATACATTATTTCTGCAATTTTTGTCATAATAAACCTCAAAGATTGACAGTCACACCTGAAAACTTTTGAAAATCTCAGTAGCCTTTTCTACAAAAGCAGACCTGTCGATAAATGATTTGAACTTCCTGTAATTATTCTCTGAAAATGTATTCCGCAATTCCTGGTTATTAATGATCTTTAAAATTGCTTTTGAAATAGCATCCGGATCTTCTGGATCACAGAGGATACCATTTTTCCCATTTTCAACAATTTCCGGCACAGCCCCTGTATTTGAAGCAACGATAGGCAAACCGTATTTCATTGCCTCTGCATATACAATTCCGAAACCCTCCATTCGGGATACCAGAATGAACAAACTGCTTCCATTATATAAATTAGCCAACTGCTCAGAGCTGACCCTCCCATGGAAATGGACCTTCTCACCCAGTTTTAACTCTCTAATAAGGTTCTGAAGATAGCATCTGTACTGCTCAGATACACACTGGCCTGCAATATCAAAGCGAAAACTACAATTCAATGTACCTAATGCCCTGAGAACCGTATCTACATTTTTCCTGTACTCTATATTACCGACAAGAAGGAAACGATTTTCTTCCGAAAATCTCCTGGAGACTTCAGCATCTTCTTCACGGCTCTGTTTTACATACGGCTGGAGAATTACGTTGGGCACAGTCTTATTACTGACGCGGATAAAATTATGTAAACTAAAAGTACTCAATGTAATTAAAAAATCGCATTGTCTGGAAACAAACCTTTCGACATTATACTGGATCGTCCTTTTGAGAGATCTCTTTTTAAAGGAGTAATTGTAATGGAATAATACACCAACAACCTTCATTTTTTTTAAGAATCTTGCAACCGGGACAGATAAAAAATACCGGAAGTGGAAATCAAGATCGATCATTAATATTGAATTTTTATCTGCTTTCAGAATTTTAAGGCAATGGATTATATTCATTAAGGGGATTGTTTTTAATATCCAGGGAAGATTTACTGCTTCCCATATCTGGACTTTGAATCCGGCAGCACTGGCACCTTCCAGAAGAGCCTGAACGTACTTTTCCCCTCCAGTAAGAGGGTTTTTTATTCTGTTGGTAGTAAAATAGAGAGTCAAAATAAACCTGTAATGATGAAAGTGTTTATTGAAAAATACTTTTTGCCCTGGAAATGAGAATCGGAATAGATATACGAATACTGTCTGCTGGTTTTTCTGGTATTCCAAACTATCTCAGGAATATACTGGATAATCTTCAGACAATCGACAGTACTAACAGTTATTTTCTTTTTGAATATGCCGGCTGCGACTATCATCTGTTTAATGAAAAATGGTCAAAAATTACTGTGCGAAAAAACGTTCATGCAATTGTAGCAACCCAGTTATTTATTCCTTCCCAGATTAAAAAGCTCAGACTAGACGTTTTTCTTGCTTCGGATTATGTTGCCCCTCTCCTTGTTCCAAAAGAAGTCAAAGTATTCACATTTGTTTACGACCTGACATTTGTTCATTATCCTGAAACCATGGACTGGAAAAGGCTCCTGGTCAGTAAATTATTTACACCTCTTTCGATGACCAGGTCGAAATATGTAATCACTATTTCTGATTTCATTAAGAATGATATTTTACGCTCTTTTCCGAAATTATCACCAGGAAAAATAAAGGTAATCAGTTGCGGTGCCCCGCATCGATGGGAGCTACCTTCGAAATATGATTCACAAAACAGAGATGAATACCTGCTGTTTGTGGGTAACCTTGAGCCACGGAAAAATTTAATCAATCTGGTAAAGGCACTCGAATTAATCAAATCCGGAAATGGTAAGGATATTTCATTACATGTTGTTGGTCTCAATGGTTGGAAATATCAGAGAACTAATGAATACATCAGAAAAAGCTCTGTAAGGGAAACCATAGTTTTTAAGGGTTTCATCAGCGAAAAAGAGCTTCAGAAGGAATACTTGTACTGCAAAGCATTTCTGTTCCCATCTATATACGAAGGATTCGGGATTCCTGTTCTGGAAGCACTCTCACTCGATTGCATGGTCTTGACATCCAAAGGCTCTGTAATGCAGGAGATTGCCCAGGATGCAGCCCTTTATTTTGATCCTCAGAGCCCGAATTCTATATCTGAGGCAATTATGTCCATTTATAATTCTGATTTTGACAGGAATAAGTATACTAAAAACAAAGAAAAGGTAATAAGCAAATTCTCATGGAAAAACGCTGCAAAGGATTTACTTTGTTTAATAAACGATGAAAGGTCAACAAAATTCGATTAATATGAAAAAGATTAGATCAATACTCAGGATAATATCTGCCCATTTAATACCCAAAATAGCATATCCAGTTATTCGTGGTCCTCTATTCGGCCTGAAATTTATACACGGTGCCGCTTCAGGTGAAGGAGGAGGTGCTACGATATTTTTCGGCCTTGTTGAACCAAAGCAGACCGAGGCATTTAAAAGCGCACTGAAAGACGGTTTTATAGTTTTCGATGTGGGTGCAAACATAGGGTATTACACATTATTAGGGTCTCGAATAATCGGGAAAAATGGGAAAATTTTTGCATTCGAACCATCAATAAGAAATATTGAATATCTGGCTAAACATATACGCATCAATAAAATTACAAACGCAATGATAATCCCTGCAGCCTGTTCAGATAACACCTCAATTTCTCTTTTTAATAACACTCCCGATTGCGCTTTAGGCCATCTGCTTGAAAACACAGAATCTTCTGAAACGAAATTTGACATCGTGCCTACTTTGACAATAGATAGCGTTGTACAAACAACCGGTGTTTTCCCTGATATTGTTAAAATTGACGTAGAAGGAGCTGAGTTAAAAGTACTGCACGGAAGCAAATCGCTTCTACAAAAAAATCATCCTGTAATCTTACTTTCAGTACACTCCAGCGAGTTACGGATATCCTGTTTGGAATACTTGTCACAGTTCGGTTATTCAGCAGTACCCTTGGATACCAGCGAGAGCGGAGAACCATTCGAATATATGCTATCCTGCAGTGGCAAGTAATCCTGAAATATATGGAGTTTTAGTTGCGAATCGGTATTGTTATAAGAAATATCACAGGTCCTCTTACTGGTGTTGGGCGGTTTATTACAAGTGTTTTAGATGCCTTGCAAAAAATAGACCCGGACAACACCTATTTCATTTTTGAGAAAAATCCTTCAGGTTACGTGCCTGAGAATAAAAACTGGAAAAAAATCAGTGATAAAACTAAAATTCCAGGCTTGCTCTGGTTACAATGTAAAGTACCACTGTACTGTAGACAATATAGAATAGATACCTTATGGGTCCCGGAGCAGATCTGCCCTTTTTTCGGGATGAAAAATGTCAAAATTGTCAGCACAATATATGACCTGGTTTTCATTCATTATCCACAGACCATACATAGTTCCAATCTCCGGATAATGAAACTTTTTATTCCCCCAACTCTTAAGAAATCACACAGAGTCGTAACGATCTCAAATTTCATTAAAGCTGATATAGAGAAACATTTTCCGTTTCTTAAAACAAAAGTTGATCCGGTCTATTGCGGGCATCCTGACTGGAAAGAAGCGTATGGCACAATGGATGTGAAAAGAGGCGAGCACCTTTTATTTGTTGGTAATTATGAACCCAGAAAAAACCTTATTAATATTTTCAAAGCTTTGGAAATTCTTTTACAAAAAGGGAAATTAGTAGCATTACACATTGCCGGCCCTCCGGGCTGGAACAATAAAGAAATTAAAGACTATATCGAAAACAGTCCCGTCAAGGACCAGGTAAAACTTTTAGGATACATTACAGAGCAGCAGCTTAGCAAAGAGTATCAGTTGTGTAAAGCTTTCATTTTCCCCTCTTTATATGAGGGTTTCGGCCTTCCTGTACTTGAGGCACTTCTAATGGAATGTCCGGTTATTACTTCCCAAGGCTCCGTCATGGAGGAAATAGCAGAAGATTCGGTACTTTATTGTGATCCATATAAACCGGAGGATATCGCTGATAAAATATTGGATCTGGACAGATTTATCGCTACTCCTTTTAAAAGCAGATATCAAAAAGTATTATCTAAATATTCATGGGAGAAGACAGCACAACTTCTGTTAAAGACTTTTTCTGGAAAATCTTCATAATACAAACAAGGAGTGCGGATAAAATTGGCTAAACAGGGAGAGCTGGAATATATAAAGAACTTGAAAGATTCCGAAGTTGAGCATGCATTCAACAAACCCTTTTCTGATCCCGAGTGCCCGCGGTACTTATTTGACATGGGTACATTTATGCATATTTTGCCACCACCACCGGCTCGAATTTTAGACCTGGGTGTTGGTACAGGCTGGACCAGTATATTTTTTGCGCTCAGAGGGTATAATGTTACAGGACAAGATATTTCAGAAGATATGATCAATTTAGCGGAAAAAAACAAATCCCGATACAGACTCTCGAATCTGCATTTTTTGTGTTGTGATTATGAATCTATGAATTTCAATGAAGAATTTGATTATGCCCTGTTCTATGACTCTTTGCACCATTCAGTTGATGAGTTTAAAGCCTTGCAAAGCGTTTACAGGGCTTTAAAAAAAGGAGGCATTTGCTTAACGTGTGAACCAGGATATGGTCACAGTAAATCTGAAGGCACCAAAAAAACAATCGAGCGATTTGGTGTAACAGAAAGAGATATGCACCCCAGGATAATAATCAATTCAGCTAAAAAAGCTGGTTTCCGGAAGCATTTTCTTTACAACAGGCTCAAACCACCGATGGTAATTTCAGGAATGGGCATTTTAAATTACATTTTAGATGCATGCAAACAACAAATTAAAGCAGCGCCCGTTGTTTCTACCTACTACACTCAGATTGTAAAGCTGGTCAAGTAACATACTACAGGCTTCATCCGGTCGGAACAGGGCTGCACACTATTTCAGCAGAATTTTTTCATTTAAGAATTTGTTGAACTCAGTTTCCTTTGCCCGAAAAAGAACTGTATTTCTTTTTCTTTCCGATTTGAACATCGAGAAGCCCGTGAAGGAGTCTTTAATTGCGCGAAGATATTGCTTTCCGATTCGTTCTTTAAAAATTTTAATTCTGGCAATTCGTAATTCCCAAAAAAATATCTGGAAAGAATGCCGAAGTAAAGAGGATACCGGAAAAAATTTGTACAGAAACCAGAAACGGTTACGGTGGAAATAATAGTTAAAGGTATTATTCTTTTTTTTAAAACTAGCCCCCTCCTTGTGATAAATTACTGCCTCAGGCACATACAAGCAATTCCATCCTGCCAAAAAAGCACGCATTCCGATATCACAATCTTCATGGTATGCAAAAAATCGTTCGTCAAAACCACCTATAGAATCAAGCATCTCTTTTCTGAAAATTGAAGATGCTCCATTGGCACTGATAACAAACCCGGATTTCATGTGCTCATAGTCCAGTTTTTCTCCAAACCCTCTGGCTCTGAAAAGAAGTGTCTCATCAGGATAATGATAAAGCCCGTTAATTATATCTCTTTTATAATAATCCATCTGACGGCAGCTTATAATCCCTGTTTTTTCATCATTTTCAAACCTTCTCACCGGCTCGTTCAACCAGTCTGAAGCTACACAGGTATCATTATTCAGTGTTACAATGTATTTCCCCTTTGCAGCCGAAAAACCGATATTATTACCTGCTGCAAATCCTGTATTACACTTATTTTGTATCAGGATTACTCTTTTTTTTTGTTTAATAATGTCTACAGATCCGTCTGTTGAAGCATTATCAACCACTATGACTTCAAAATTGGGATAATTTGAAGCTAAAACACTTGAAAGGCACTCATCGATATGTTCTTTCCCGTTCCAGTTAAGTATTACTATAGAAACAAGAGGTGTCATTATTGATTACAATCCTGGTATGATTTTAGGTCGCAGGTTTGAAAAATGCGCGATTTTCTTTGATATACTCTGCCTTCGATCAAAATCCAATCAGAACTCATAATTCAGAGTCTATCCCCGGCAGCCTATTTCTCAGGTAAATTATCTATGAAATCAAGTTACTCTTGAATAAAATACTAAGATTCTAAAAAATAACCTAAATTTTAGGCAGTATCAGATTTTTAATCGGCAATTCTGGCTCATATCAGATAAATAGATTATTTTTTTAAGAAGTGAACTATCTCTGCAATATCTCTTCCTGCGGATTAATGGAAAACAACAAACTTAAAATTAACTTTATAATTCCATTCCATAACAAATCTGGTGGAATCTTAGCTGTCCTTGAATATTATTTAAAGCTCACTGAATTTGGACACGATGTGAAAGTATATTTCCCTTTTATACCTTATTGGAAGAACATACTTCCAGCTACAAGCAGTTTTCCCAGACGACTATTACTTTTCTTCAAAATTTTAGGTTACAACCTGATAAAAAAGCCACGACAAATTGAATGGCACAAAAACAGTGTCAAAATTTTCCCTGTTCCAGTTATAAGTAATCTCTTTATCAGAAATGCTGATATCTGTATGGCCACATCATGGCCCACTGCTTACGATGTATATAAATTGAACAGAAGTAAAGGTGCAAAGTTTTATTTCATTCAAGGTTACGAAATCTGGGATGACAAAAGGTTAGTTGATGCCTCCTTTCGATTACCTTTAAATTTGATCACAATCTCTTCCTGGCTTACAAATCTGTTACGTAATGACATTGGTGTTGAAGTAGAAGCTCAAATTAATAATGGAGTCAGACTTGACAGGTTTTATCCACCTGAGACAAAGAACCAATATCCTCTAACAGTATCGATGCTTTACCATACTTATGTTCCGAAAGGGGCATTTGTGGGACTTAAAGCATTATCCAGGATCAAAAAAAAGTATTCTGAGATACGAATAATTGTATTTGGAATGTTCGATAAACCTGAAATTGATCTGGATTTTGAATATTATCTGAACCCAAGTTATTATCAGCTCCTTAATATTTACCAATCCTCACACATTTTCCTTTTTCCGAGTCAATGTGAAGGATGGGGAATGACACCACTTGAAGCAATGGCATGTAAGTGTGCTGTTGTTGGGACTAAAATTGGGAGCATTGAATCTATTTACAATGGGGATAATGTCGAGCTTATAATTCCTGGAGATGTTGACAGTGCCTTTTGCGGAATTGAATCGTTAATACTTAACCGCGACAAGCTTAATCAAATCGCAGAGGAAGGATTCAAATCGGTTCAAGAATATACCTGGGATAAATCGGCTGTCGAGCTGGAAAAGGCATTTATCAATGCAATGAGCCATCAAAAGAAGAATTTACAGTGATAAAAAAAATTATCATGAGTAATGCCGGACCGCTAGGCATAGCAAAGATCCTGCAGTTATTTATTCCTCTTATAACAGTCCCTTATCTTGCGCGCATAATAGGTGCAGAAGGGCTTGGAAAACTGGCTTTCTCACAAGCGCTAACGACTTATTTCTTTCTTTTCACTGAGCTTGGGATTTCAGTGTATTCCACACGAGAAGTTGCCGTTCATCTTTCTGACAAGCAATACATAAGCAAACTTATGACCAACGCATTTATGATCAAATGCGTATTTACAATTTTCACTTTTTTACTAATCACAATCAGTATTCTTTATTTCCCATTTTTCGCAAATATAAAATTACTTCTGGCAGCTTTTGCACCATCAATACTGTCGAACACATTGATGCCTCACTGGTATTTCCAGGGTCAGCAAAAAATGTGGAGAATTGCTGCTTCAAACCTTATTGGTGCTCTTGTCTATACAGTCGGTATTTTCGTGTTTGTTAAAACACACAGCGATACAATAGTCGTAGTGATAATCACTACTGTTTCAACCTTTTTTTCTTTGGCATACTCACTTTATCTTGTTAAAAAGGATGGCATTTCCTTTCTTTCGCTTTCACTGATAGATATAAATTTTGCATTGACTACTTTAAAAAGAGCTTTTCCCCTTTATCTTTCTACTGTGCTCGGCGCAATTTACACAAATATATATGTGGTTTTCCTGGGATTCGTTGCCAGTGAGAAAACAGTAGGATATTACTCTGCTGCAGAAAGAATCATTAAAGCACTCTTAGGTATTGAGTCTGTATTAGGAATGTCATTTTATCCGCATTTATCCAAAATCTATGCTTACAATCGATCTCGTTTCCTTAAAGAGATTGGAAAAACTTCGCTTGTCACATTGCTTTTTTCGATCATGATCTGTTTAACAGTATTGTTCAGTTCCAGTCTTATAATCAAAGTTATTTACGGTAATGACTTTCAGGATTCTATCTCTATTTTGAGAATTTTATGCTTATTGCTCCCAATCCTTGCAATTAATGATATTGGAGGCACTCAATTCTTTTTACCAATGGAGATGAAATCCAAGTTTCTGATGGCTACATCAATTGGTCTATCTGTATCCGCTTTATCTACGTATTATTTCAGCATGCTTTTTTCCGGTAACGGCACAGCACTGGCGTATTTATCAGCGGAAGTATCGATCTCAATATTTATGGTTTTTTCTATATACAGGACAATTAAGAATAATTTTGCTTCCCTTCAAAACGATTCTCTGAAAACACTGGTCTAACTGAATGGAAAATATCGGAGATGAGTTTTTTGTCAAAAGCAGAATCTGTGATAGGTATCCATGTAAAAGGGCCCTTCAGACATTTCCGGGTGTTTTATTATTGGATAAATTATACTTCAATGTATAACAAAACTAATAGGGAGCGCTATGCCTTCAGAACGCCTTTTGGTTATTGAAGACGATGAAGATATGGAATTGCCCCGAAAAAATGGACACGTGACTAAGCAATTTTCTTCCGTTTGACAGATTCATATTCTGCTGGTGATAAATATCCCAAAGTAGAATGAATCCTTTTGCAATTGTAAAAACCTTCGAT